>JALYPI010000258.1 GCA_030856445.1 Bacteroidota bacterium | reverse complement strand
GTTTTATATGCATATTGTTTTCCTTTTTATAGAGAAATGCTATGGAGGACATAGAGCAGTTACCATTCTTTTAAAATCACATTATGCTTTATTGATAGCCTATGTGGCGCTTTCATGTCCCTTTTTACAAAATATTGGTTTTTTTTATTATTGGAAGTTGATATAAATTTGATCAGTAAAAAAATTAATTTTTATATAAATTATTAAGGAATTTAAATTGGAACTTGACAGCATGGCCCATGCAGAACTACAAAAATTAAAAAAGGATTATGAGAATAGGGGAGGCTAAAATGAAAAGCAGGATTATTGAAATGCTCATTGATGACTTTTATGAAATTGAGAATTCTTTAGACATCAATAATTAATGAAGCAGATCAATAAAATGGTGAGCATTGCCATTGCGGAATGTAAAAATGTTGTAAATCTTATTGCGGTAGGTATCCTCACTAGTATTCCTAATTGAAAATTTGACAATTTTACTTGGATTTTTGATAATGATTCCTGTTACTCAAATTCTAAAATCAAAGTAACATTATTTCCTGGATGCGATCAAAAATTAATCAATCAGGTGAATCATTAACCTTTTATGCTTTATACCTTCTATATGTCCATACCCTTCTCCAGCTCCCGAATGGATAACCCCTGTAATAATGGTCCTTTTCCTGCCAGAGAAGTAATTTATGCACCATCAAATAATAAATTTTTAAATACCTGCAACATAAGCGCCCAATACATTTAATATTTAAAATAACTAAGATGAAAAAAATTACAATTACATTATTTATGGCATTTGTTTCAATAAACATTAACGCCCAAACTGAAGGAGTTTCAATAGGTCCAGACAATACGCCTCCTCACTCATCCGCTATGTTGGATATACAATCTACAACCAAGGGCTTGTTAATACCACGAGTTGATTTAACAAATTTATCCAGTAATTCTACTCCAATCCCAAATCCTATCACCAGTTTATTAGTATATAATACCAATGTTACAACTGGGCTAGGATATCATTATTATGATGGAAGTAATTGGGTTAAACTAGGTGATGAATTATGGAAAAAAATTGGCATCACCAATGATATACGATATGATTTTGGAAAAGTGCAAGTTGGTTCAGTTGCGATGCCAACACATAATATTGAAGTAAATTCCAGCAATGGAAATACATTTAAATTTAAAGGTCCACAAGGTGAATTAAGATTTGGACAGACAGATGCCCAATTAGGTGGAGGAGTTGGGAGTTTTCTAACCCAAACGGCAAACACTATTCTAGATTATGCTTCAGCTTATAGTCATTTAGATGCAAATGGTGTAAGATTATTTGAGTTGATAACATATCCAACTTTTACTTCTCTTAGTGCAAAAAATGCAATGTATATAGGAGGAGATGATAATGTTATTTTTACACCATTTGGTCGTTCTGGATCAAACCCGGCAGCGTGGTTTAACCCGGATGATGGAACTTTTACTTATTTATCTGATTCTACTGTGAAAACAAATGTTTCTAATATATCACCAGTGCTTTCAAAAGTTATGAATTGTAGACCCGTTTTATACAATATGCAAACTCACCCTAACTCTACAAAAACTTATGGTTTTATAGCACAGGAAATAGAGCAAATATTCCCAGAATTGATTTCCGAAATTTCCTTACCAAATTCAACTGATAAATTAAAGGGAATTAATTACCAATCAATTAATGCAATATTGTTAGGTGCAATTCAGGAGCAACAGGCACTGATCGAAGTTTTGCAACAAAAAGTGAATGCATTGGAGAATCAGTAAACTTGGATAAAAGGTTATATTCTTAATAAAAAAATAATTCACACTTAGCTTCTACTTAAAATGAATCATCTCCTATAATAGATTTGTTATCATCTTTAACAAGAAAGTCAGGATTAATGAATGTTGCAAAAGAAAAACCTAAGTAAAAGTATTGAAGTTTTTTTCAACAGAAGGTTAAAAAAATAATGCCTTAGAAGATAAACTTAGGTTGTTATTTACTATCGCCACGGCTATGGAACTGAAGTTAGGAGGAGTTTAATTTAAAGTAGGAATTATTTAATAATTATCTAAAAAAGAGAATGTTATTATCAAGTAGATTCTCCTCGCTTTTCATTCCTTGATTGCAGGAATTTTTTAACATTAGAACTTGTAAGGAACTCAATGAATACAATTGTTTTTTTAGAACCAAGAATGGCTTTTATCATTTGTTACCAATAGCAAAAGATTACAATCTCCTAAATGGAATTTTAGAAGAAGACAAAATTAGCCGATGTATTTGTCATGATAGTAATGTAAACAATAGAGCCAATATTATAGACACATAAATTAAAATGGAAGTTAAAATTAATTATAAAGGAACAAGATGGTTTAAATGCGATTTGCATTTGCATACAGTTGCCAGTCTTTGCTTTCAAGATAGAAATATATCCTCTAAAGAATGGGTAGAAAGAGCAATTCTTCAGGGATTAGATTGTGTTGCAGTTACTGATCACAATACGAGTAAGAATATAGATGATATTAAATCTGCAGCGGAAGGAACTACTTTAACTGTTTTTCCGGGTGTGGAGATTACCTGTGATGCTTCAAAAGTTCATTTGCTTGTTCTTTTTGATGTATCAAAAACAAGCTCCGACATAAGAGATTTTTTAGTTAGGGCTGATGTAAGGGCAGAAGATTTTGGTAAGCAAAACGCCTCTACAGTAAAAAGTATTTTTGAAATAGCAGAATTAGCTTCAAAAGATGGTGCTTTAGTTATCCCAGCTCATATTGATGAATACAATGGATTAGGTTCCGTAAGCGTAGGCAATCTCAAAAAATTCTTTTCAGAATATAATATTAATGCTGTACAAGTTGTCCATAAGGAATTTCTAAATTCTGATTTGCAAACCTCTGGTAACGTAGATTTTAAAGCAAAACTAAATAATTATTATAATAATCCGGATCCTGCCATTGATGATTCGAAAGTCAAAGAATGGTTTACACCTGTTAAATATGCAATAGAAGCGAATCTTGCTATCCTAACTTTTTCAGATAATCCCCATGAGCCCAAAAACTCAAAACATGGATTATGGGGAATAGGCAGTCATTATACATGGATAAAAATGGATGAAGTTCCATCGCTTGAAGGACTAAGGCAAGCATTTTTATTGCCAGAATATAGAATTGAAAATGAATTCGTAAGTCCTAACAACCCTTATAATAGCCCTGACCTTTGGATTAAATCGATTTCAATTGTTAATACAACCATAACTGAAAATGGAACTCCTTTAAAGATTGATTTTAACCCGCAATTAAATACAATTATTGGTGGACGAGGAAGCGGAAAATCTAGTGTTTTAAGATTTATACGTGGTGTTTTTAATCGAATAATTGATTTACATGAGTTAGAGGAAATTTTGAGTGATCATAATAATTTTTACAAAAGAGAAAGCGGCAGACCTAAGAAAGGTGTTTTAACAGAAAATTCAGAAATTGAAATTGAGTTTGTCCGAAATAATTTTTTGAACAAGATTAAAGCTTTAGATATTACTAATTCAAAACAGCAGAAAATAATAATTGAACGTTTTGATGATTATACATCATCTTGGGAAATTATAGCCGATGAAGGATACATTGATTTTTTTGAATATGAACATTATTCTCAAAAACAAATTTATGAAATAGCTCAGGAGCCAAACGCATTAAGGGAAAGAATAGACAAAGCAATAGATGGCATTGATCAAATAAAAAGAGAAAGGGAACAATTAAAGAATCAGTTCTTAGAAAAGTCTGCCTCTATAAGAACAATTGGGCAACTTATTTCTGGAAAAGGGAAAATTGAAACTAAAATAAAAGATTTAGATGCAAATATAAAAAAACTTCAGCAAAGCGGTATTGCAGAATTATTAACGAGTAAGGAAAAGTTTTCAAAAGAGGAAGAAGCATTAAATGAGTTTAAATCTAAGATTGAAGAAAAAGAAAATGCAATCCAAAGTCTTATAAATACATTTGAAATTCAGGATATAGTTTACTCAAATTTTAATGAAATTCATCAAAATGAATTAAAAGCATTTTCTCAGTCTGCAATTGATGGAATGCAGCAAATAAAATCTGAATTGGACATATTAAAAGATAAATCTCTTCTGCTTAAATCGAATTTTGAAGAGTCACTTAATAATACCCAATGGAGAAAGGACTACTCTATCAATGTAAAAGATTTTAATACTAAGAAACTTGAACTCGAAAAAGAAGGAATAAATTATATTGCAAATTTTGAAAAGCTGACCCAGGAGAAAGCGGAACTTGAAAAGGAAATTGAAAATATTGATACAAAGGCAATAATTAAGAATGAGAATATCGCTGAGCGATTAGAACTCCAGATTCAGTTTACGGATTTTAGTAAACAAATTTCAAAAAAGCGTAGTGAATTTATTAATTCCATATTACAGGATGGAAAAGTTAAAATTAATATTAAATCCTTTAGAAATCATACTGATTATGAGACACGCTTAAGAAAGATTTTACAACGGGAAGGTAATACTTTTCAATCTGACATAGATGAATTAATGAAAATTTGCTTCAATGGAAATGTTGAACAAAAATTAAAAGAGGTAAGAGAGGTGTTTTTCAAAATAAGAAATGGTGAAGATGTTAGCAATGTTGTTTCAGGCCATTTTGTAAAACTAGTTAATTCGTTAAATGATGCTCAAATTGATGAGATCGAACTTCTTTTACCTGAAGATGAAATTGAAGTTCAATATAAGCCAACTCCAGATTCTGCATTTAAGTCTCTTTCAACCGCTTCAGCAGGTCAAAAGACAACAGCAATTCTAACATTTATTCTTTCATATGGTAAAGTCCCATTAATTCTTGATCAACCTGAAGATGACTTAGATAATAGGCTTGTTTATGACTTAATTGTTGATAGACTTAAGCATGCAAAAAAGAAAAGACAAATAATTGTTGTAACCCATAATGCAAATGTTCCTGTAAATGGTGATGCAGAACTTATTATATCAATGGACACCAATAGTAAAAATTTGAAAGTTTTGAATACAGGTACTGTTGAGCAAGAACTAATCAAAAAGGAAATATGTTCCATTATGGAGGGTGGTGAAATAGCTTTTGAGATGAGATCCAAGCGTTATAAGCAAATTAGAAAGTGATTTAAAAGGAACAGTAACTCGATAAGTTGTTAATTTAGAGCTATATAGAATTTGAAATTCATTTTTTTACTTGAAATGTTATTTTAATAAAAACATTGTTAATAGATGCGATAGAAGTTTTTTTTAGCTTTTCAAATTTTAATCACATTCTATTTTCCCGCTTTTTAATTTAAATATCTCAGAATGCATGAAGTTGACTTTAGTTTAAAGTCCTAAGGTGCTTTATTAAAAGGTTGTTTCAAATATTTGTGTCCCTTTTTTGTAATTATTGGGCCTTTTTTTTTATGATGACATACTATAGATTTGACCTTGTGAAGACTGTTCATTTCCTTATTTTTTAATAAGAATTAGAGAATTTTTTGGATTAGACATGTTAAAAAATGGAATAGACTGATTTGTTAGTTATTGAAAGAGTATTAAATCAATTGATTGCCTTTTTTAATAAGGTGATTTTTATTCAAAGTAAGAAAGGTAACCACTAGATGGAAAAGAAATATTTTTTGATAATTCAGTTTATTCTGGGAATTTTAATAAGCTTTCAGGG
>JALYPI010000238.1 GCA_030856445.1 Bacteroidota bacterium | reverse complement strand
TTTTTATCCTGCGTATGCAGAGTTACATTGGTTCCATTATCATCTAAATTAGAAATTCCAATGTTATTAAGAATAATTACTCCTTTTTGTTGAGCTAGTAATATTAAATTTTTAATCATTTCTCCAGTATGGATCTGTCCTTCTAATCGATTTTTGATCAAATGATTTACTTTATTAAATCCAAAAGATTTTATTTTCTCATCAACTTCAAGATATACATCCTTTTGCCCGGTAATAGAAGATATTTGTTTATTTAGATAAGGTATTTTATCAATGCAATTTGCAAATAATTTTTCATCTGTAAACAATTCATAACTTCCATTGTTTTCATATTGGATATTACTATCACCTAACAGAGTTCGTAATTTCTTTAAACCAAGCCATCTTTTTTCAACTAATGCAAATGTTTCTTCCTCACTTTGTTTTGTCAAATCCTCAATAATTTCAGAAGGACTTCCAAAACATGCGAACCCAGCATTCTTACTGCTTGCACCACTGGGAAGTATACCTCTTTCTACAATAAGCACTTTTTTTAAAGGAAATTTGTTTTTATAAGCAATTGCCGCATTAAGTCCAACTATTCCACTGCCAATTATTGTTAAATCAAGATTATTAAAAAAACTTTCTCTTTCCCAAAAACTTAAGTCCATTTTTATAAGTTTATATATTTTGTAAAATAAAGGTCAATTAATTTGCTTTTTTTTTGGATATTTGCAAATATAGAGTGCTTCGCAAGAAAATAGTGTAATTTTTTATGAAAGTAGTTTTTTTCTGTCATTTACCAAAATCAATCAAGTCCTTGATAGAGAAAAGAAATCTATTACTATTTATTCTTGTGCTTTTGTCTTCTTTGGCATTTTCCCAGACAAAATGGACACTTGATGTAACTTCCACAGTTCTTGAAGGAAGAAAAAAGCTTGAGGGTGCAGTTATAACATTAGTCAAAAACGGAACAGAAGTTTCAAAAGTTACTACTGATAAATCAGGGAAACATTCATTCATACTTGAGCCAGGCAACGATTATTTAATCAAATACGATAAAACGGGGTTTGTTTCCAAGTCACTGAGTATGAATACTAAAGGAGTTCCTGATGGAGAGGTGGATGGAGTTGTTTTTCGAATTCAGCCAGAAGTAGAGCTTTTTCAAGAAATTGAGGGTTTAAATGTATCTATTTTAAAACAACCAATTGGTAAATTAGCTTATGATTCCTCTATAAAAGACTTTGTTTTTGACACAGGATATACTAGTTCAATACAAGCTCAGGTACAAACATTACAAAGGGAACTAGAACAAAAACAAAAAGAAGAAGCCGCAAAACTCGTAAAATATGAAGCAGCTATTGCTAAAGGTGACAAAGCGTTAAATTCTAAAAAGTACGAAGACGCAAAAGCTGCTTATAATGAAGCAATAGCAATAAAACCAAAAGAACAGGGTCCGAAGGATAAAATTAAAGAAATAGAGATTGTTTTAGCTGAGCAAGTAAAAGCAAAAGCAGCAGAAGAGGCAGCAAAAGCAGCGGCAGAGGCAGCAGCCAAGAAAAAAGCAGAAGAGGAAGCAGCAGCAAAAGCCAAAGCAGAGGCCGATGCAAAAGCAGCAGCAGAAGACATAGCAAGAAAAAAAGCAGAACAGGAAGCCCGCTTAAAGCAATCAGCAGAACAGGAAGCTGCAGCAAAAGCAGCCGCAGAGGCAGCAGCAAAAGCAAAGGCGGATGCTGAGGTTCAAATAGCAGCTGCAGAAGAAGCAGCAAGAAAAAAGGCAGATGAAGAGGCCAAACTTAAAAAATCGGCTGAAGAAGAAGCAAAAGCGAGAGCCGCAGCAGAAGCAGCAGCAAAGGCCAAAGCAGAAGCTGATGCAAAAGCAGCTGCAGAAGAAGCAGCAAGAAAAAAGGCAGAGCAAGAAGCCCGTTTAAACCAATCGGCTGAAGAACAGGCCAAGGCCAAAGCAGCAGCAGAAGCTGCAGCAAAAGCCAAAGCAGAAGCAGAAGCACAAATAGCTGCAGCAGAAGCAGCCAGAGCAAAAGCAGAGGCTGATGCAAAAGCCAAAGCAGAAGCTGATGCCCGTGCAGCAGCAGAAGAGGCAGCAAGGAAAAAAGCAGAACAAGAAGCCCGCTTAAATCAATCAGCTGAGGAACAAGCCAAGGCCAAAGCGGCAGCAGACGCTGCAGCCAGAGCAAAAGCAGAGGCTGATGCAAAAGCCAAAGCAGAAGCTGATGCCCGTGCAGCAGCAGAAGAGGCAGCAAGGAAAAAAGCAGAACAAGAAGCACGTTTAAATCAATCAGCTGAGGAACAAGCCAAGGCTAAAGCAGCAGAAGCTGCAGCCAGGGCAAAAGCAGAGGCTGAAGCCAAAATTAATGCAGATGCTTTAGCAAGGAAAAAAGCGGAGGAAGAAGCCAATGCAAAAGCTCAAGCCGAAGCAAAAGCTGCTGCAGAAGCAGCTGCAGAAGCAGCTGCTAAGAAAAAAGCTGAAGAGGAAGAAAAAGCCAAAGCTGCTGAATTAGCTGTTGCTAAAGCCAAGGCAGAAGCAGAAGCTAAAGCAGCCGCAGAAGCAGCCGCAAGGAAAAAAGCGGATGAAGAGGCGAAAGCCCGAGCTGAAAATGAAGCGCGTAAAAAAGCCGAAGAAGAAGCCAAAGCCAAAGCAGCAGCAGAAGCTGCAGCCAAAGCAAAAGCAGAAGCAGAGGCAAAAGCAGCCGCAGAAGCTGCCGCAAAGAAAAAGGCTGAAGAGGAAGCCAGAGCCAAAGCTGCCGCAGAAACCCTTGCCAAAGCAAAGGCAGAGGCAGAAGCAAAAGCTGCTGCAGAAGCTGCCGCCAGGAAGAAAGCTGAAGAAGAGGCTAAAGCCAGAGCGGAAGCAGAGGCTAAGGCTGCTGCGGAAGCTGCAGCAAAGAAAAAGGCCGAAGAGGAAGCCAAGGCCAAAGCTGCTGCAGAAGCTGTTGCCAAAGCCAAAGCCGAAGCAGAAGCAAAAGCAGCCGCAGAAGCTGCCGCAAAGAAAAAGGCTGAAGAGGAAGCAAAAGCAAGAGCTGCTGCTGAAGCTGCTGCAAAAGCAAAAGCTGAGGCCGAAGCAAAAGCTGCTGCTGAAGCTCGTAAAAAAGCTGAAGAAGAAGCCAAAGCCAAAGCTGCTGCAGAAGCTGCTGCAAAAGCAAAGGCAGAAGCTGAAGCAAAAGCTGCTGCAGAAGCCGCTGCCAGAGCCAAAGCAGAAGCCGATGCAAAAGCTGCTGCAGAAGCTGCTGCAAAGAAAAAAGCAGAAGAGGAAGCAAAAGCTAAAGCTGCCGCAGAAGCTGTTGCCAAAGCTAAAGCAGAAGCTGAAGCCAAAGCTGCCGCAGAAGCTGCTGCACGGAAAAAAGCGGAAGAGGAAGCAAAAGCTAGAGCCGCTGCTGAAGCCGCTGCCAAAGCAAAAGCTGAAGCAGAAGCCAAAGCCAAAGCAGAAGCTGCGGCAAAAGCCAAAGCAGAAGCTGAAGCCAAAGCCGCAGCAGAAGAAGCTGCAAGGAAAAAAGCGGAAGAAGAGGCCAAAGCAAAAGCTGTTGCACAAGCTGCCGCCAAAGCCAAAGCAGAAGCTGAGGCCAAAGCTGCCGCAGAAGCCGCTGCTAAAGCCAAAGCTGCCGCAGAAGCCAAAGCTGCCGCAGAAGCTGCCAAACTTAAAGCCATACAGGAAAAAGAAAAAAAATATTCTGATGCCGTTTCAAAAGGAGATCAACTATTTGATGCAAAAGAATACAATGCAGCTAAAGCTGCTTATAATGCAGCGATTTTGATAAAACCAATGGAAAAGTATCCTAGAGATATTGTTGCTGCAATTGATAAAATAATTGCATACAACACCCAGGCAGAAAGCCAAGTTGTTTCTGAATTAGCTCTAAAATACCCTCAAGGAGTAACTGAGGAAAACTATACTGAAGGAAATAAAAAAGTTGTAAGGAGAATAGTTGTCAAAGGAACTGAAGCAACAGAATATACCAAAGTAATATATAGTTGGGCTGTTTATTATTTTAAAGATGGTGATAAACCAATCACTGAAAGTGTTTGGAATTCTGAAACTAAATAAAAAAGAGGCTGATTAATTTTTAATTCAGCCTCCCTTAACTTGTTTTTGCATTTGAAAAGCAAAAATTACCTGTAAACACGCTCATCCCAAAGCTCTTTAAGCTCTTTAGGCATAATGGCTCTAATATCTTCAATTTCACCCTCCGTAACAGTATCTTTTATTACTGAAAATACTGCATGAGTAGCATCTAAGCAATCTTCATTGGTAGGGAAATCTTCTTCAGCTGTTAGACCTGAAATATGTTTTAAATCTTCACAAAAATCCTCTATAGATCTAATTCTTCTAGGCGAACCTGAAATCTTCCAGTTATCTACATAAACACCTTTAATAACTATAGGCAGCTGAGCTATAAGATGTAATGATTCTTCAACTGTTAATATGTCTCGTAAGCAATGTAAAACAGCCTTTAATTGTCTTCCGGCTTTATCTCGGTTCACATCTCCAAGATATTCAGATACATCTTTTACGAATTTATTACCTTTTGCTACATGTTTCTCAAAATTCAATGCCATTTTTTATCCTCCTTTTAGTTTAATAATGATGGTTAATATTTACATTAAATTATAAAAAATAAAGCGTTATTCCAAAGCATTTTTTGTAACCCAATACCTATAAGCAATTATTAATTTATCTGTGTTTGATAAATTATTTAAATTTTTATTTATATAAGTAGGCAAAATACTTTTGTTTATTCTGGAAAGGATTTTAAATATGACTGTTTTCATTGGTTTTATTAGTAAAACATAAAAATAGGTGAAATTTGCTTATACCTCTTGTTTATTCTTTTTTTTCATTTCCCTGATTCTCTCCTTTATAAACTCCTTATTTATTACAACAGCAGCTTTTGCTCCTTCAGAGGCCGCTACTACGATAAATTTCATATCGAGGGAGGCATCTCCTGCAACAAATAAACCTGGTATATTCGTATGTTGCATTTTATCATTTACTATAATTCCAGTTTTTGTATAGTTACAACCTAATTGCTCTCCTAATATACTCCTTTGATTATAGCCATGACTAAAAAATACTGCCTGTCTTTCTAATTTAGTACCATCATTTAATTCAATGTATTTTACTTGTCCATTTTTATGGGTTATTTGTTCTATTTTTTGTTTGTAAACTTTTATTTTATGCTCCTGAAGAATTCTTTTCATTTTATCATTAATGTAATCTGAACCATCTGTAAATAATATGATATTAGTGCTCCAGTTATAAATATTTAAGGCCAAATCAAACCCAGTTTTGTTTTGACTGTAAATTCCAATTGCCTTATCCTTTACCTCATAACCATCACAATATGGACAATGAAAAATGCTAATACCATAACAATCAATAAAACCTTTTATATCAGGAATTTTATCTTGTAAACCAGTGGCAAGAAGGAGCTTTTTGGAATAATAAATATTTCCATGCTTATCAATAAGTTCAAACCAATTATCTTTTTTACTCCCGTTTTTAATTTCTTCTTCCTTGATTTCAATTTGATATTTAGAAATTTCTTTTCTGCTTAATTTTATAAATTCTTTTGGAGAAATTCCATCTCTGGTCAAATATCCATTTATTTGACTGGAATATTGATTTCTATATTTTCCAGAATCAAAAACTATTACTTTTCTTCTGCACCTTCCAAGTATTAGCGCTGCGTTTAGCCCTGCCGGCCCTCCCCCCACAATTATTACATCATATGAATTGCTTTTATTTTTGTTTTCTTTCATGATCTTAAGGTAATGAAATTTTTTCAACCTTTTTAATTATACAATTAGAAAATATTAATCAGCAATTATACTTTATACAACACTTTTACTCACATGAAAATTTTTATTTTCCTCAAAAAATTTAAATAATAGCTACTTTATTCTCACTCAGGAGACTCTTCCTTACATATGTAATTCAAGATTTCTTTGATCAAAAAAATTGAAAATTTCATGCTATAAGATTTCCTGTAAATTCTCCTTTATTTCCATTTGACTGATTTTTCTTATCTTTAAAAGTAGAAGAAAAATAAATGGGAAAAGCATTTTTATTATCAATAGGCACATCTGTTCCAAAAAACAAGGTATCACAAGATCATTATTTTGAATCCTTAATAGAAAACAGTTCTGATACTAGGCAAAAGCGAATAATGAAGGTTGTGAAAGAACAAAGCAGGATTTCTCATAGATATTCTGTATTGCCGGATTACTCCTCTTTAAACAATAACAGTGGCATTTTTTCTAAAGGACATTCTAAGAAAAAAATTCCGAGGATTGGAAAAAGAATGGAAATTTTTGAAGCCAATGCACTTAATTTATCACTTGATGCCGTAAATGATGCCTTTAAATCTGTGCCTAATCTAGAAAAATCAACTATATCTCATATTATTACTTTTAGTTGCACTGGAATGTTTGCTCCAGGTATAGACATGGGAATTATAGAAAGATTTGATCTGGATAAATCAATTGAAAGAACCTGTATTAATTTTATGGGATGCTATGCTGCAATTATAGCACTTAAATCAGCTTACCATATAATTCGGTCCCAGCCAGAAGCAGTAGTTTTACTTGTAGGTGTTGAAATTTGCTCTTTACATTACTTAGAAAGTCAGGAACCTGAACAAATTGTTGCAAATGCAATTTTTGGTGATGGTGCAGCCGCTGTTATTCTTTCTAGTGAACAGCAGTTAAAGCAAGGCGGAACAATGTCTTTTCAAATTGAAAATTTTTATTCCTTATTTTCTCCTGCTTCAAAAAAAGAAATGACCTGGAAAATCGGTGATCATGCTTTTGAACTTTTCCTTAGCTCTTATATTCCAAAGCTATTAAACCATGAATTGGGAACAT
>JALYPI010000219.1 GCA_030856445.1 Bacteroidota bacterium | reverse complement strand
GTTTTATGCGCCTATAATTGAATGGATGAAAAACTACGTTACTACACCTTCTTCCAATACGGATTTTATAATCAATTTAGAGTATTTTAATTCCAGTTCAGTTAAGCAAGTACTTAAAGTATTAATTACATTAGAAGAAATTGTAAAAAAGGGACAAAAGGTTAATATCACATGGTACTATAACCAGGAAGATGAACTTATGGAAATTAAAGGCCAGGAGATAAAAAGCATTTTAAAAATTCCTTTTGTATTAAAAACAATTGAATAATTAATTAAGTTTATTCCAAATAATAATACTTCCTTATTGCTTTCTAACTTTATATCCGGCCACTAAAATATCATCTACTTGTTGATAATCTTTTTTCCAATCTTCCAAGGCCTTGTGCATGAGCTGTTTTTGCTCATCCATTTTTAAATGCTGCATTTCAAGCAATAATTTCTTAAAATTAACAGTATTAAATTTCTTGTTATTAATACCACCGAACTGATCCATATATCCATCAGTGAACATATAAACAGAGCTGTTTTCAGAAAGAGGTATATTTTGAGTAGTAAATTCATATTTATTGTCCATTCCAGGCCTGAGGGTTTTTCCACCTATTGACTTGGCATCTGCATTAAATACTTCTACCTGATTACTATTTACAACATAAATAGGATTCATAGCACCGGCAAATTCCATGCTTGCACTCTTTTGATCAATTACGCACAATGACATTTCCATACCATCCTCAGAAAGGCTTTCATGTTTTTCCTGTCGTAAAGCCTTCAGTACACCCAAATGCAATTCCTTTAGAATAGAAGCGGGATCTATAATTTGTTTTTCATTCACAATTTGATTTAAAAGCGTATTACCAATCATAGACATAAAAGCTCCTGGAACGCCATGTCCTGTACAATCAACAATGGCAATAATTATTTTTCCCTTGATTTCAGAAAACCAATAAAAATCACCACTTACAATATCTTTAGGGCGATAATAAATGAAAGATTCAGGCAAAAACTTATGAATTTCATTTTCATTAAGTAATATAGATTGCTGTATACGATGAGCATAATTTATACTGTCAAGTATTTTTTTATTTTTTTTCACCAATAAACGATTCATTTTTATTTTTTGCTTATAATGCATAAAAACAACAGAAAAAAATCCAAGCATCAATACCAAACTTCCTATTGATAAAAACAATGCCGTATTCTGAACTTCTAATTTTGATTTCTGGAGTTTTATCAAAACCATTGCTGCTTCTAGTTCTGATTCAGCTGAGTTTATGATCCATTCTCTTTGCTCTATTAAAAGGCTATCTTCTTTTGTAAGGGCCAATGCTCTGTCACGTTCAAGTTGTTCTCTAGCTAAACGGATATCTAAAATTCGATTTTTAAAATCTGGTTTATCCGGGTTGTTTAAAATCTTATTAGAAAGAAGTTTGAATTCTGAAAAACTATTATTAGAAACTTTCCCTGCTACTGTTGAACTATCAACTGGTTTTGTTAATTGATCTTTTGAATAAAATTTTTTATCCTCTGGTTTGGATAGTTTCTCAGACTCACTTATCATTTTGTTTTTCAGTACTGCCCTTTTCATTAACTCCACAACATTATCTTGATTGTCCTTTTTACTTAAAAAACCTGATTTTTCAATTTTGTTTTCATTCAATTCAAACTCCATAAATCCGCTATCTGGATTATATAATATTGTTCCAATGGATTGATTTGGGTCTGAACTATCTTCATAACTGTTTAATAGAAATTCGGCACCTGTAAATTTAAAAACTCCACTCTTTTCAAAAGGAATTCCTCTTGTATCAATATATAAAATATTATTATCGTAACCCTTTTTTGAAACCTGAATTCTATATAATGAATTAGGATCTAGAATAACCTTAAATTCTCCTTTTGAATTGGTTAAGGTCTTATTTTGCAATTTTTTATCCAAGTAAACATTTATTTGCACATCTTCAAGAACACCCTCTAAAAGAGTTTGTTTGGTTTTCTTGAATAATTTTCTTGTCTGGTCATTTTCATAACCATATACTAATCCTTCGAAAATAAATTTACTTTCCTTATTTACATTTTTTTGAGCTTTGCTAGAAAAAGCTGAAATAGAAAGTAAAAAGCAGAAAGCTAGTAAAACTTTTATTTTCATCATCTATTTATTACCTAATTATAAAGTTATTATGGTGATAATATTAGTCAAATGTACTCAATAGTTGTTCAAAAAAACCACCTATTTTATTTTCTTTATCAATAAAATGAATTTCATATATCCAGTACCTTTTGTTTCCATTGCTATCTAACTGTTTTAAAAAAGTATGATTATCAGGATGCAAATAATTATTAATTTCTTCTCCTTGTATCTTTTCATGTGGGAAATTACCTATTAAATGTCCACAATGCATATTCCCATATTCCCAGCCAAACTTTAAAGCCAATTCTTTCGTAAAACAATACAATTGTGCACCTGTAAGAGTTTTAAAATTTTTATCAAAGAATTGTTTTCCAATATACCAGGCTTGTTCAACATCGTTTTTTAGCTTTATTTTGTATGAATCGTTTCCTAAAACATAAGTTTTACCATAATCAGCTTCCCACTGCTCAAATACAGGTCCGAAATCAAAAAAGAGAATATCATCTTCTTTTATAAATAAATTGTCAGGATTCTCTTTATAAGGAAAAAGAGTATTAACCCCCGCCCTTACAATCCTTTTATGCCAGTATTTTTTTATTCCATATAATTCCTCAGCAAGATTAAAAAGTTTAGTATTCAGTTGCTTCTCTGTCTGACCCGCTGTAAAATAATTTCTTTTTTCTGCTTCTTTAAATAAAGCTTCTGCCTTGTCCTGTGCTATAATTAAATCCTGAATCATAATACTAATATATCCTTTTGATCTACAAAAATATGGCTGTAAACAACCTTATGATAATAAATTCACTATAATTTTTATAAAATTAAATTAAAATTGACTAAAAAGATGTGTTTTAAAAAAAATAAATTACTTTTGAACAAGGAATAATAATCGACAAAAAACAATCTTCATTTGTTAACATGAATATTTTCTCCTGTTAATAGTAATGAAAAAACTTAAAAATATGAAGCAAAATCTACTATTTAAGCTCTCCTTTTTGGTTTGCCTATTCTTTATTTCTTTTAATTTAAATGCTCAGGTTATTGAGCAAACAGCAAAAAACCAAGTTGCTGAAAATACTGTGGCTTTTACTTATAAGTTAAAAGATGCTGCAGTTAATAATTCAGTAAAGGATGATGTTGTTCAAAATGACAATCAAGAGAAAAAGGAAATAACTTTTTTTATTGATAAATTTCTTAAAACAACTGGAGTTAGCGAAGCCTCCTTTGATAAGGCCACACAAACCTTCACAGTAGTTGCCACTCCACAAACTAAATTAAATATAACTTATACAAATAACTCAAACCATGAATAGGTTATTCAACATTTTAATTGCCCTAACATTTCTGTTACTTTCATCAGCAGACAATAAAGCATTAGCACAATGTACTGCTTCAAACAACCTTGTTACCCCGTATAACAATAATAATCTTCAAAGAGGTATTATGTTTGATATTACGTCTATTAATTGTGTAACTATTCGTTGTTTTGAGGCAAATATAGAAGCTAGTAATAACAACTGGAACATTT
>JALYPI010000182.1 GCA_030856445.1 Bacteroidota bacterium | reverse complement strand
TATTTATGGTGGGTAAAAATGTGCACGAACAGCTTTCCATCTTCCTTAAGCCATTTCGATATATTTTTCATTAGTTTCTGATAGTTTCGCATGTGTTCGAACATTTCTACGGAAACCACCCTGTCAAATCTTTTTTCTATGTCAAACGTATTCATGTCAGCCGTAATAACTTCCAGGTTTTTCAATTTCCTTTCTGCTATTTGTTTATCAATATGAATTTTCTGGGTGCTTGAATTTGAAACAACGGTGAAACGGCTCGAAGGAAAATTCTGGGCCATGAAAAGAGAAAGAGATCCCCAGCCACAACCTAATTCCAAAACATCCTGGCCTTCTTTTAAATCTGCTCTTTGACAAGTTAGTGCCAGCATTTCACATTCTGATTCAATCAGACTAGTAGCGTTGTTTTCCCAAGATCCGCAACTGTATTTCATATATGGTCCTAGCACATATTTGAAAAACTCCGTTGGAAGCTCATAATGCTGCTCGTTAGCAGCTTTGGTATTAACAGCTATGGGGTTTTCTTTGAGTTCATCAACTAAAAAACCAATGTGTTTTTTAAGGTCGTGCCCTGAAGCATTTTCTTCCTCCCGGAGCCTTTGGATCAATAATTTTTTGATGTTTTTTCTGATCAACCGTTCAGGGACCAAATTATTGGAAAGTAGTTTATCGTACCACATGTTTAACAAGCTTTTTTTTAAACTTACGTGTGGTTTTCTTATTTGGATTTGAAAAATGAAAAAATTTATTCTTTTTGAGGAAAATAAGGTTCTTTGAGAAAAGAAAGAATATCCCTGCCCATAGGGTTGTTCCTGAAATAAAGCTGGGCGATCATTCCGAAATGATTTCTTCCTTTTATTACTTTTAATGAGCAGAAGTTACCGGATTCATTGAGCTTATGGCAGAACATTTCGCTACTTTCAGAAATAGTTTTATACGTTTTAGATCCTGTAAAAACGAGAAAAGGAACAGAGCCTTCTTTGGGGATATGATAAATCGGGGAGGCCTTTCGCCATATATGGGGATCGGTTGTAAAAACTGCTCTTAAAGATTTGCTATAATTATTGTTGTATTGTTCAAAATAAGAAACCATATCCAGACCAAAGGCATCAATAAGTATGGTCTTTTTTATAGGGTTATTAAGGTTTAAATCTTTAAACGTATTTCCTAAAGTAATTAAAGCGGCAAGATGGCCCCCTGCTGAATGCCCTGCAATAGTTATTTTTTCAGGATCGCCCCCGAATTTTGAAATATTTTTGTAAACCCAGTCTGTTGCAGCAGCACAGTCCTCTGCCATCTTATCATATTTAACGGAAGGGCTTAAACGGTAGTTTATCAAAACCGTAACAATGCCTTTTTTGGCCATTCTATTGCCGATAAAATGAAATCGGTTTTTACTTCCTGTATTCCAACTGCCACCGTGAACAAACACTAAAACCTCTCTTTTGTTTTCTCCAGGTTCTGGATAAAAAACATCCAGGATATGCCTGTCAGGATCAAATCCATTAAGGGTTTTATCCTTATATGGAATATCTGTCGACTTACAGATGTTTGTGCTCCATAAAAAGGAAGTAAGAAAAATCGGAAGGGTCAACAATACCACGCTTTTCATTTTTTTCTGAACCAAGGGAAAAATGGATTCGTTGTTTTTTGATAGTTAATATATGCCTCTCCTTTTGATAAAACTGCCAGTTTCTCAAGCATAGGAACACCTGTTACATTATTCAATAAAAAATACATAATAATGGGTGAAGTTAAAGCCAGCCAGCCAAAAGGAGAGGATAATGCATAAACGGCAAAGCCGACCCATATCAGCCATTCGAAAAAATAATTGGGGTGGCGGGAATATTTCCAAAGTCCTTTTTGACAAACTTTTCCTTCATTTCCACTTTCTTTTTTAAAAGATTTAAGTTGTTTGTCTGCCACACTTTCCCCAACAAACCCTACCAACCAAATGGTAGAACCGGAGATCTCAAAAAAAGAAACAGAGGAGTCCTGATCAATAAAAACCAACAAAAAAGGAATTGAAAGCAGCACGTTTGAAAATGCCTGGATTAAAAAAAACGACAGCATTTTACGATTGGCATTTTTTTCGTATCCTTTTCTCAGTAAGGCATATCTTATGTCCTCTTTATTTCCGTGAAAAGAGTTTCGGATCAATAAATAAGTTCCAAGCCTTATGCTCCAAAACATTACCATGGCCATTAATAAAAAAATCCTGATAGAAGAACCTAAGGTTAGAAAATAAAAAAGAACGATCAGAAAAGTAAAATTATAGGCCCACCAGGCATCTACTATGCCGGCATTTTTTGTTTTTAATTGCCTTAGCCATACAATAAAAAGTACCGATGAAGTAAGCAATAGCCCCGATAATAGCATTTTAACAATAAGCAACATTATATTTTATATAAGTTTATTTACTAAAAAAGACTGAACAAATGTAGGAAAACCGGAATTATACATAATTTAACTGGGTATAAAAAAACGAGATATCCTTAAATTTAAATAAATTCTATTAATTATTTTGTTTGATGAGCAAATCTTTTATATTTTCCTTTTCCTTTAACTGAAACAGTTCTTTTAATATGTAGATACAGGTGGCTACACTTCCCAGCAGAATCAAGAGTATTAACCACAATATCTTCTTATAGTGCTTTTTTTCTTTGTAAGCTATCCAAAGAAACAGCGCTGCTACATTGGCATAGAAATCAATAAGGGTAGCTTTCATCCAGGGTATTCGGATTAAATCCGGAAGTGCTTCAAAAAGATTGCTTTGCAGGCTTGTTTGTATAATGGTGAAAACCATTCCAATTAAAAGGATGGAAAAGAGGAAAATCAATAAGTTTTTTAGCATGGCAGATATAAAATATATCATATATACGCTAAAAGAAAAGAGTTGGATTTTTAAAGAAGCAGAAAAAACGGAGATTATACTTTTCCAAGCACAAACATTTCTTCCATTGTAGGAGAAGGAGATCCTCCCTTTTTCTCTAAGGTTACCGCAAATGCCTGGGGGTTTTCAACCTGTTTCATTTTTTGCAGCGTTTCCAAACGATATTCAAAAACACCCATGTCCACCGGCTGGCCTTCCACAATTGCCCATAGTTGGTATTGTTTTCCGGAAGGGGGCTCGGGAAGGTTGTTTAAGCTTAAATAAACACTGTTGTCAGAGGGATTGAAGTAAACAGAGGTAAGTCCGTCAGGTGCTTTGTTCTCAAGGCCTTTTAATACCACTTTTATGTTGTTCGGGTCTTTCACAACAGCGAGTTCTTCTTCTTTGTTGTTTAAATTTTCCTGTAGGGAGGATAGTGATGCCGAAACGGCATTTCTTTCTTCTGTTATATTTGTGATCTGTTGCTTTTGTCCAACATAATTCCTGTATAGGTTATAAGAGAACAAACCTGTTGCTATCAAAATTGAAACAGAAGCAGCGACAGCCAATTTAAGATAACCGGTTTTGGCACTTTCTGTTTTCACGTTATTGCCTGTATCATTAATTGAGATAATCTTTGATTCAGGCCCCTGTTTCTTTTTTTGCTGCTCTTCTATTTCTTCAACTTGCTTAAAAATTTTGTCTTTCAGAGTGGGGGGAGGTGTTGTTTGATGGGAAAAGGCATATCCTTCCATGGCACTTTCAAATCTTGAAAGTTCCTGTTTTATTTCAGGGTAAATATGAGACATACATTCTACTTCAAGCCTCTCTTGATCAGAAGCCTGTCCTAAAAT
>JALYPI010000177.1 GCA_030856445.1 Bacteroidota bacterium | reverse complement strand
CATTTATTCAAACTGATGCAGCAGTAAATCCGGGAAATAGCGGGGGGGCTTTAGTAAATACCAACGGAGAACTAGTTGGAATAAACACTGCCATTGCTTCAGGTACTGGTTTTTTCAGTGGCTACTCCTTTGCAATTCCTGTTAACATTGTAAAAAAAGTAAGTGCAGACTTAATTGAATTTGGTGAAGTACAAAGAGCTTTCTTAGGAGTTAGTATTACTGATATAGACTCCAGGTTTGCAGAAGAACATGGGCTAAAAGAACTAAAGGGAGTATTTATTGCCGGATTAACAGAAGGTGGTGCGGCACAAGATGCAGGTTTGAAAAAAGGAGATGTTATCACTCAAATTGGAGACCGTAATATAAATAGTGTTCCTGAACTCCAGGAACAAATAAGCAAATACAGACCTGGAGATAAAATTAAAGTTACCATAAAAAGAAATGGAGACGAAAAAGTTATTGCTGTAACTCTTAAGAGTCTAAATGGCGCAACTTCTGTTAGAAGCGACAAAAAGGAAATTAATGAAAGTGAAAGAGCACTTGGAGCTGTATTCAAGCCATTAAGCAAAGAAGAAATGAAAAACCTAAAGATAAAAGGTGGAGCAAAAGTGGAAATGATTGGTCCAGGCAAACTTTCATCTGCAGGAGTTCAGGAAGGTTTCATAATTACCAGAATTGATAAACAAGAGATTAATTCTCCCGAAGATATTGTTGCTGCGCTTAAAAACGCAAAGGGAGGGATTTTAATAGAGGGTATATATCCAAATGGTATGAGAGCTTATTATGGATTTGGATTATAATAGTTTCTAATTATTGCTTTTAATATAATAAAATGGCGAGCGGAACGTTAAAGACATGCTCGCTTTTTATTTATGGGCTAACACTCTCTTTTTGTTTTAATTATCATGTTACCAGACAAATCGAAAACAAAAGCATAAAGTGTTGTTTTTGAGTAAATTTAAACCTATCTTTGCAGAAATTTTATCTTATGTAAAATATTTATAACAGTAAATAGTTTTCTCCTTTAAATAAATCCCCCAACCCTCATGAGACAATTAAAAATTACCAAATCCATTACCAACAGGGAGAGTGCCTCCCTTGACAAATATCTTCAGGAAATCGGGCGTGAAGAGCTGATCAATGCTGAGGAAGAAGTCAAGCTGGCTCAGAGAATTAAAGCCGGAGATCAAGCCGCTCTTGAAAGATTAACCAGAGCTAATTTAAGATTTGTTGTTTCTGTTGCAAAGCAATATCAAAACCAAGGTTTAAGTCTTCCCGATTTAATTAATGAAGGAAATTTAGGTTTAATTAAAGCTGCACAACGTTTTGATGAAACCAGAGGGTTTAAATTTATTTCTTATGCTGTATGGTGGATTCGTCAGTCTATTTTGCAAGCTCTTGCAGAACAATCTAGAATTGTAAGACTTCCTTTAAACCAGGTTGGTTCTTTAAATAAAATCAACAAAGCTTTTTCTAAGCTTGAACAAGAATTTGAACGTGAGCCAAGTGCCGAAGAATTAGCACTTATACTTGATATTCCAGAAGATAAAGTTTCTGATACTATGAAAGTCTCAGGAAGACACGTTTCCATGGATGCTCCTTTAATACAGGGTGAGGATAGCAGTTTATTGGATGTACTTGTTAATTCTGATTCTCCAAGAGCCGATACAAGCTTAATGAACGAGTCTTTACAAAGAGAAATTGAGCGTTCACTTGCCACACTTACTGAAAGAGAAAGAGATGTAATAAAACTATTTTTCGGAATTGGAATGAATCATGGATTAACTCTTGAGGAAATTGGTGCAAAATTTGACTTAACTCGTGAAAGAGTAAGACAAATTAAAGAAAAAGCTATCAGAAGATTAAGACATACCTCTAGAAGCAAATTACTTAAAGCATATTTAGGCTAATATTCTTTACTTTTTATAAAAAACATTCCATTTAAAATTGGTTAATCTTTATTATTTTTTTAATTTAGATTAATCAATTTTTTATTTTTGCACCCTTTTTTAATCACAATTAAAATTTAAGCTATGACACCCGAAATGTTAGCAGAACAGGAAAATCTAAAAGCACAAAAACCAATGAACGGCAAATCATACGAGTCGGAATTAAAAGAATGGATAGAATATGAAAAGGCTGCCATTGAACTAATAAGTATTGTTGGACAGTTATGGTTTGATAAATCTGTAGAACTTATTATTTTCCGTAACCAACTTGTAGATAGAAGTGCGAGTGAAATTCTTAATTTGCATCAATATGCAAAAAACATTGTAAAACAATCAATCAACATTACAGATACTCTTGATCTTTCCAAAGAGTTATTAAAACTAGACCTCGCACCATCCAGAATCGATATTGGTAAACTTAATGCTGAATGGCTTAAAGAAAAAACTGATTATACAAATAAAGCCGATTTTGTTACCACTAAACTAAATTCTTATATTGGATTAGATAAAAGAACAATGAAAGCCAAAGATGTTGTTCTTTATGGATTTGGTAGAATAGGACGACTTGCGGCAAGAGAGTTAATATCCCAGGCTGGAAAAGGCGAACAGTTAAGATTAAAAGCCATAGTTACAAGAAGCAATTCTGATGAGGACATTGCTAAAAGAGCAGATCTATTAAGAGTGGATTCTGTACACGGACCTTTCCCGGGAACAATTATTGAAGATTTTGCCAATAAAGCACTTATTGTGAATGGACATACCATTAAAATGATTGCAGCAAACTCCCCAGAATCAATTGATTATGAATCTTATGGAATTAAAGATGCACTCATCATTGATAATACTGGAGTATCAAGAGACAGAGAAGGATTAAGCCTTCATTTAAAATCAAAAGGTATAAATCAGGTACTTTTAACTGCGCCTGGCCAGGGAAATATTCCAAACGTAGTATTTGGAGTGAATCATGAAACACTTAACCTTGAAAAAGAACAGATTTTTTCTGCTGCTTCATGTACAACCAACGCAATAGTTCCTGTTTTACAGGTTATAGAAAACTCTTTGGGCATTGAAAGAGGGCACATTGAAACAATCCACTCTTATACGAATGATCAAAACTTACTGGATAATTTCCACAAAAAATACAGAAGGGGCCGTTCTGCAGCATTAAATTTAGTAATTACTGAAACGGGTGCCGACAAAGCAGTTGCAAAGGTAATACCAGGTTTAGCAGGAAAACTCACAGGAAACGCTGTAAGGGTACCAACTCCTGATGTATCACTTGCTATTTTAAGTTTAACAATAAAGAAGGACACCACCAAGGATGGAGTAAATGCGCTGTTGCGCGATGCAGCTTTGAGCGGAGATCTGGTAGAACAAATACAATATTCCTATTTCAATGAACTTGTATCCACTGATCTTGTAGGAAATCCTTGTGCCTCAATTGTGGATAGTCCTGCAACCATTGTATCACATGACCATAAAAATGTTGTTCTTTATGTATGGTATGATAACGAATACGGATATACTCGTCAGGTAATGCGTTTGGCTAAACATCTTGCTGATGTTATCCGATTGAAATACTATTAATAAGTATAAAGTATAAAGTATAAAGTATAAAGTATAAAGTATAAAGTATAAAGTATAAAGTATAAAGTATAAAGTATAAAGTATAAAGTATAAAGACCGGTTGCCTTTGGCAGCCGGTCTTTATTGTTCATTGGCTTTTCAATCCTGTAAATAGTGATTAACCCTTAAAAAAAATGTTAAAAAATGTGGAGGGGCCAAAATAAAAAAGCCCAACACATTGCTTTTTCAGTGTGTTGGGCTTTTTTGTGGCGGAGAGAGAGGGATTCGAACCCCCGGTGGTATAACCCACAACGGTTTTCAAGACCGCCGCATTAAACCGCTCTGCCATCTCTCCGGGGGCAAAATTACAATAATTTTGAAAACACAGCGAAATATTTTAATTTAAATCTCGTTATTGTTAGATACACGTGATTTAGAGCATTTTATTTTTTAATTTTTTAAATAAATGTACTTTTGATACCTATTATAGCAGCGTTTAAAAATCATTACAACCCTTTTTTTTATATATTCGTGCCGAATTCAAGCCTTATATCAGTTCAATTCATTTAACAATTATTAAATCTGTTATTGATTTATAAAAAATTGATAATTATACATATCCTAAATGATGAAAAAAGCTTTACAAGTATTTTGTTTATTTTTATTTGTCTTTACTATTAATAAAGCAAATGGAAAAAATGTTGAAGCTTATTTTAATTTTTGCACATTTAATTCCCCAGGTACCGAACCTTTTATAGAAACCTATCTTTCTGTAATTGGAAATTCATTAGAATACAAAAGTGTTAATGGAAAATTAAAAGCTGAAGTAGAAATTACTATCATTATCAAAAACAATGAAAAGGTAGTTGATTTTAAAAAATTCATTTTATCAAGTCCTGAAGCCCTTGACTCTACACTGGACTTTCCAAATTTTGTGGATCAGCAGCGTTTTTCCATTCCAAATGGCAATTATGAACTGGAAGTAGAAATCAATGATTTAAACAACAAAAGCCAAAATCAATTCCTTCTTTCAGAAAATGTAACTATTCATTATCCAGATGATGAAATCTTAATTTCTGATATTCAATTAGTGGAATCTTATAGCAAAACAAAAAACGCAAATATTTTAACAAAAAGCGGATATGACCTTGTACCTTATGTTTCATTTTATTATCCTAAATCTTTACTAAACATAACTTTTTATACAGAAATATATAATTCTAAAAGGGTTTTAGGTGCTGAAGAAAAGTTTATAGTGAATTATTATATAGAAACAGCAGAATCTAAATTTAAATTACCTTCCTACAGTAACTTTTCAAGAGAAACAAGTAAGGATGTAAATGTACTTTTGGCAGATTTTCCGATTGAAAAACTTCCTTCTGGAAACTATAACCTTGTAATTGAAGCAAGAAATAAAAACAATGAAATAATTGCTGACAAAAAATTATTTTTTCAACGCAGCAACAAAAAGGTTGAATTTAATGAAAAGGAATTGGCCAATATTAATGTAGAAACGAGTTTTGTAGCAAAAATAAAAAGCCAGGACACTTTAGCCGATTTTATCCGATCATTAAGGCCAATTTCATCTCAACTGGAGAAAACCTTTGCCGATAATCAGCTACGTTCTTCAGATTTGGTATTTAAACAGCAATTTTTCTATAATTTCTGGGAAAACAGAAATTCAATTAATCCAGAACAGGCATGGCTTGATTACTATGAAATTGTTAAAAAAGTACAAAAGCATTTTGGAACAAGTATAAAAAAAGGCTATGATACTGATCGTGGAAGAGTTTATTTGCAATATGGTGCTCCTAATACTATTTCTCAACAATACAATGAACCAAGTGCTTACCCTTATGAAATATGGCATTACTATCATATAGAAAACTTTAATAACAGGAGGTTCGTATTTTATAATCCTGATCTTGTAACTAATGATTTCCCATTATTACATTCAGATCATTTCGGGGAGATTAACAATCCTCGCTGGCAATTAATGCTTCATAAAAGAAACGTCCAAATATTGGATCTTGATCAGAACGAAGCTGATCAACATTATGGAGGTAATTCAGATGATTTTTTTCGACTTCCAAGATAAAACACCATTTTTGCAGCTTATTGAATTTAGTAGAAACAAAGAATGAAAAAAGTTGCAATAGTAATTTTAAACTGGAATGGCAGGAATCATCTTGAACAATTTCTTCCCTCTGTTATAAACCATAATATAGAAGAATCTGAAATTTATGTTGCAGATAATGCTTCAACTGATGATTCTGTTGAGTTTGTAAAAGAACATTATCCTGATGTAAAAATTATTCAAAACACTCAAAATGGCGGTTTTGCCAAAGGCTACAACGATGCACTTAAACATGTGGAGGCTGAATATTTTATTTTGCTTAATTCTGATGTTGAAGTAACTCAAAACTGGATAAAACCTCTTATATCAGTAATGGACAATGATATAAATATAGCTGCTTGTCAACCTAAAATCAGATCGTTTAATAATAAACACTATTTTGAACATGCAGGAGCTGCTGGTGGCTTTATTGATCATTTTGGTTATCCTTTTTGCAGGGGAAGAATTTTTCAAACTATAGAAAAAGATTCTGGTCAGTATGATGATTCCAGGGAGATATTTTGGGCAACCGGGGCTTGTATGTTTGTAAGATCTGAATGTTTTTTTAAGGCGGGAGGCTTTGATGAGGACTTCTTTGCCCATATGGAAGAAATTGATTTATGCTGGCGTTTAAAAAATGCAGGCTTTAAAATTTATTACTGCCCCTACTCTACTGTATATCATTTAGGTGGTGGCACCCTTGATTACAAAAGCACTCGTAAAACTTTTCTGAATTTCCGTAATAGCCTTTATATGCTCTACAAGAATCTTTCTACACAAAAACTGATTCCCTTGTTTTTAATTCGAATGCTTTTGGATGGAATTGCAGGAATGAAATTTTTGCTTCAGGGAAAGTTTAATCACTTTACTGCTGTATTTAAAGCACATCTTAGCTTTTACTCCAATTTTTCAAGTTTAAGAAAAAAAAGAAAGCAGAATTTAAACCAGAATCTCACAGGAATATACTCAGGCAGCATCATTGTAGATTATTATTTTAGGAATCTGAAAAAATTCAGTGATATTTGTAAATAAGGAAAACCTTTTACCTGGTTCATTCCCTTAAATTAGAAATTGTTTATGAAGAACTTATTGACATTAATTTTTTTTCTAATCCCACTCATTTCTGTTGCAAAAAGTGACAAGGAATATATTCCAATTAATTCATATGAATTTAAAGAAAGCTTATCCTTAGGCTCTTCTGCTTTTTTATTTGAAGATATTTCCGGAAACATAACAATCGATTCCCTTATTCTTAATCCTGAAAAATATAAATTTAATTCTGTTAATTCAGATAACTTAAATATTGGATTCACTTCATCTGTTTATTGGCTGAAAGTTAATTTAAAATTAACATCTTCATTTCCTGAATACTTTTTCCTGGAAACAGCTAAACCTATTACCAACATAGCAGAATTATATTTTCCTGATAAACAAGGCCAATACTGGATGAAGGTTTCAGGGGATGACAGAATTTTTGAAAACAAAGACATTCCCCACCGCTCCACTCTTTTTAACCTTCCTTTATTTCCAGACAATCAAAGCACCATTTATATTAAATTATTTACTGATGGGGAGGTTCTAATTTTGCCTCTTAAATTATGGAAGCCAGAAGGACTTAGAATTAAAGATTACCATGAACAATATGCATTTGGTTTTTTTTACGGGATATTGTTCTTTGTGATCCTGATTTTCCTGTTCTTTTATTTTGCACTTAAAGAAAAGTCCTTTTTATATTATGTATTATTTGTTATTTCAGTTGGATTACTGCAATTTTCTCTGGATGGTTATACCATGCAGTTTCTCACTCCCAACAATCCTTGGCTTGGGCATAGAATTGTGCCGATAACCGCATGCTTGAGTTTAATATTTGTGCTTTTGCACGCAAAGGTTTATTTAGATACTAAAAACAATTTACCTGTTTTTAATAAAATATTCACCGGTTTTATTTTAGCTGGAGCAATTGTACTTGTTGTTTCCTTTACTGAAGGTATTCTTTATACAAAGGTATTTCCAGTAATTAATATAATAGTTTTATTTTCAAACTTAACTGTAATTGCGGCTGTTATTTTAGCCTTAAAAAAGAAAATAAAGGTTAATTTCTTTTATCTCACTGCATTTATTTTATTGATGGTTGGTGCAATCACATTTATTTCAGGCAATGTTAATTTAATAGAAAATAATCAATTTATTGAAAATGCCCTTAAATTCGGTTCTGGAATACAGGTAATCTTTCTTTCTTTTGCCATGGCTGGAAGGTACCGCAGTTTGCAAATGGAAAAGGAAAATGCACAAGCTGCAACCCTTGAAAAACTTGAAGAAATGAATAAATTAAAAGATTCAATTAATATTGAACTTGAAAAACAGGTAAAAGAAAGGACCTTTGAAATCTCTAAACAAAAAGAGGAAATCGAGAATAAAAATAAAGATATCACTGATAGTATAAATTATGCAAAAAGAATACAGGATGCTATCCTTCCTGGAGAGTCTAAATTAAAGGCTCAACATCCTGATTCTTTTATATTATTTAAACCTAAAGACATTGTAAGCGGTGACTTTTATTGGTTTTCAGAAGTGGTTAAAGCCCATAAAAAGAAAATTTTATATGCAGCTGCTGATTGCACAGGCCATGGTGTTCCTGGAGCTTTTATGAGTATGATTGGAAATTCCCTGCTTAATCAAATAGTAAATGAAAATGGAATTGATGAGCCTGCGCGCATTCTTGATCATTTAAGAACAGGGGTAATAAATGCGTTAAACCAAACAGATTCAGGCGAGAGCAAGGACGGAATGGATATAGCTTTAATTTCTGTTGAGCAAATAGATAATGATGAATTTAAAGTTGAATTTGCAGGAGCAAATAACCCTTTGTGGATACTCAAACCAACTAAAGCTTCGGTAGATTTACTTTCAGAAACAAAAGCAGACAAACAACCAATTGGTATATTCCAGATTGAACAAAAGCCTTTTACGAATCGTTCCTTTATTCTCCCAAAAGGTACTTTAATTTATATTTTCACAGATGGTTATGCTGACCAGTTTGGAGGCCCTAATGGAAAGAAATTCAAGTATTTACCACTCAAAGAACTACTAATATCTTTGAGAAGGAAACCTATGGATGAACAAAAATTCATTCTTAATCAAACCCTTGAAAAATGGCAGGGAAATGAAGAACAAGTTGATGATATCTGTATGATAGGAGTTAGGCTTTAATTATAACGAGGGGGATAAAATCTACTTTTAATATTCCTAATAAAAAGAACATTCAAAAATCATTTTAAAGTTCAATTTTCAATCCATCATAACTAAGTTCAAGATAATCTGGAAGTTCCTTATTTACTTCCTCATGTAAACCAAGTTGATGACTAATATGAATAAAATAGCCCTTTTTAGGTTTTATTTTCTCCATAAGTTCAATTGCTTGATCAAGAGTAAAATGAGAAATATGTTTTTCTCTTCTTAATGCATTTAAAACTAAAACTTTTGTTCCCTTTACCTTTTCAAGCTCCTTTTCTGTAATAAGATTTGCATCAGTAATAAAGGTAAAGTCTTTAATTCTAAAACCCAGAACAGGCAGCTTAAAATGATAAGCCTGAATTGGAATAAATTCTATCTTATTTATTGTGAATGGTTTATTTTCAATAGTATGTAAGGTTATTTGTGGGATTCCAGGATACTGCTCATCAGCAAAAATATAAGAAAACTCTTTTTTAAGGCTATCCTGAACCCGAAGAGTGGCATAAGCATCAATCTTTTTTTTGAGAAGAAAATTATAAGCTCTTATATCATCAAAGCCGGCAGTGTGATCCTTGTGTTCATGGGTAAAAATAACTGCATCTATTTTTTCTACATTCTCCCTTAGCATCTGTTGCCGAAAATCAGGACCGGTATCTATGACAAAAGTTTGGCCCTCTGTTTCTATAAGTACACTTGTTCTCAGCCTCTTATCTTTAGGATTTAGAGATTTGCAAACCTCACATTTACATCCAATTAAAGGGACACCCTGAGAGGTGCCTGTGCCTAAAAAAGTTATTTTCATTCTTGGTTCCAAATCTATAAACTGTCAAAAGCTTATTTACTTTTTAATGACCTTCATTATTTAATTTTTCAAATTTAGAGTTTTATATCAGAACAAAAAGTAAGAGTACTAATTAAAAACTATGAAATTCACCTTAAAAGAGTAACAAAACCTCGTATTGACAATTCTCCATAAGTAATTGTATTAAAGTTTAATATCCAAAAGTAGGTTCCCTCAGTGCATTCTTTTCCATTAAATTTACCATCCCATCCCATCCCAAGATTTTCTGTTTCAAATACTTTTTTTCCAAATCGATTATATATAAATAAAGCCCCTTGTGTTTTTTCTTCTATTTCAAATGGAATAAACCTCTCATTCAAGCCATCATTATTAGGAGTGAAAACATTTGGCATTTCAATTTCGCATTGTTCCAGCTCCACATTTATTTTATATAAATAATCACATTTTTCATCAGCTACATAAATCCAATATGCTCCTTCTTCTTTTATTTCAAAAAAATCATGTGTTGAATAATCCTGCCATAAAAAAGTAGAATTATCTGCCTTCACATTTAATAAAATGGATTTACCTTTACAGATAATAGTATCATTATTAAAATTCTTTTTTGGGGTAGTGTTGTAACCTACCAATAAAGTATCCGAATTAATACACTCATCTAATTTAACCGTAACCCAATATTTCCCTTTCTCTGTTATATGAAAATAAGAATCAGATGAGCCGTCCTGCCAGGTATAAGAAACTTCTGGAATATTAAGATCGATCAAATGAGTTTCATCATAACAAAAGTAAATATCTGGACCAAGACTGAATTTTTTAAACTTGTCTTTAATAACAATTGAATCTGTAGTCACGCAGCCATTAACTTCCACTTCAACCCAATAAGTTCCCTGTGATGCTACATTATAAAAAGCTGAATTAGTACCATTATTCCAAGCATAAGAAGCATTGGGAGTGGTGGCATCCAAAATTATTATATCTCCCGGACAAAGAAGGGTATCATTTCCAATTGAGACAACAGGGTATGGATTAATTTCAATTGTTTGCTTTAAGGTGTCAACTTGCCCAGCTCTATAAATAATTACAGTAATATCATAACTTCCTAGATTACTGTAATAATGAGAAGGATTAATTAAAGTAGAATAGTTGAAAATTCCAGAAGAAGGATCGCCAAAATCCCATTTCACTGAATCGGGAGTTGTAGTTACAAATAATCTAAACTGAGTAGTGTCTCCTAAACAGAGGTTATGCGGGGAGAAAAAATTTTCATAAATAACAAAAGGAGGTAAACCTAACATAGAAATTTCTCCGTTTAAATAGGTTTGATTTTCAACATAATCACATCCAATTCCTTGCTGATTAGGTTCATTGATTACACCTAAATATTCTTCTCCTTTCCTTGCATAATATATTTTATTATCTGTGCCTAACTGAAGCGCTCCCCCCCCCTCACCTATACTATCTATTTGTACCCTTGTACTATTAATATCTGAACCTGAAAAAAGATCATACTGATAAATATAACTATAAGGTAATTCTTGAGAAACATATAGAAAATTATTATTAGGAGAAAACTCAACTCCATATAATGAATCGGAGCTAAAATTGTCAATAGTTATCAAACTGCTTAACAATCCGGTTTGATTGGAAAAGTCAAATAATTCCAGCCAGCCTTGACCTCTGTTTACATTAACAATTTTACTTCCATCGGGAGAGCCTTTTAAATACCCTTTTGGATTATTTATACTTGACCCAATATTAGTAATTACTACATTTGAACTTAGACCTGTTGAATTAAGCATATAGCTGTAAAAGGAGTTAGTACCCTTATGATGAGCAATAATCCAATAATCAATACCATTAAAATTCCTGATAGCAGTGAGTTTTTCACAGGAAGGAGTAAAAACCAGTATATTTTTATCCGCAGTAACATCACCTAGCCCTGCATTTAAAGTAAGATCTACTATGGAATATCTTAAACCTGAATCAGCAGCAGTTGTGAAAATATAATAAATGGAATCCGCCCTAGGTTTTTTTACAATTAATGCTGATTGTGTACTGCTTGAATCTCCCATAAGGCTATCCCCATTAAGCATTCTTGTATGGAGCCGATCCCAAACATTAACGCCATCAGTGTAAAAGAGTAGGTTTCCTGCATAATCAGAAACAGTAGCACAACCTTCATTCGTTATTAATTCGCCATCGGTAAGAGCAACGGGGGTACCATTATTAAAATCAAGACCAGCATTGTTTCCAAAATACCAATAATTATTTTCCTTTTGCGCTTTAAGCGAAAACAAGCAAAAAAAACAAATAATAAATACAAAAATAAATCTTCCCATATTCTAATAAATTAACTTATTCCCTATAGTTTAAGTTAAGTATTTTAAGGAAGAAAATCAATGCACTCTGTACTTAGCTATATTGTTTGGACAAAGGGGAATAAGCTCTATAACCTAATTATATTCATGGGAATAATTAAAGCATTTCTACTTCTTAATAATAATGCAAGAATTAAATAGTAATTGGAAAAATAATTGAATAAAAGTGTTAGATTACAGATTAAACTTCTAAAATAATTAAGGTCCAAAAGGAAAATAATCATAAAAAAGGTATTTTGCCTTTCAGTTTTCAGTATGATTTACTTACTGAATATATCTACCAATTTAGTTATACAGTAATCTATTTCTTCTTTTGTATTGTATTTACTAAAAGAAAACCTTACTGAAGATCGCTTAGAATCAGCGTTAATGGCCCTAAGAACATGAGAACCCACATCAGTTCCTGAAGTACAGGCACTTCCACCTGATGCAGCAATGCCTTGAATATCAAGATTAAACAAGAGCATTTCAGCTGCTTTGTTTTCTGGAAAAGAAGTGTTTAATACTGTATAAAGACAGTTGCCCTCACAGTCACCATTAAAGTTAACTCCTGGAACAGTGCTTCTTAACCTTTCTATCATATAACTTTTTAATCCTTGAATATACTGCTGATGCTTTTCCATATCCCTGGATGCAATTTCCATTGCTTTTGCAAGACCAACAATTCCATAAACATTCTCTGTGCCGCCTCTCATATTGCGTTCCTGGGATCCTCCAAAAATAAATGGATTTATCTTAACATTATTATTCGTGTAAAGAAAACCAACTCCTTTTGGACCATGAAACTTATGAGCAGCACAGGTAACAAAGTCAACAGGAATGTTTTGTAAATTGAATTCATAATGTCCCATGGTTTGCACAGTATCACTATGAAACAAAGAGTCATACTTTTTACATAATTCACCAACTTTAACTAAAGGCAAAAGGTTTCCAATTTCATTGTTTGCATGCATTAAAGAAACAAAGCTTTTTGGATTTGCAATTAAAAGCTCTTCTAAGTGATTTAGATCAATATGCCCAGTTTTTTCAATATTCACATAACTCAATTTAATAACATTACGATTGGCAAGGGTTTCCAAGGTATGCAAAACAGCATGATGCTCCATATGAGAGGTAATAGCATGTTTAATGCCCAGATCATAAATACTGCATTGAATGGCCATATTGTCAGCCTCTGTGCCTCCTGAAGTAAAAATTATTTCAGCAGGAGAAACATGAAGTAATTTAGAAACTGTTTTTCGTGCATCCTCAACAGCAGCTCTAACTTGTCTGCCAAATGAGTGAATTGAAGAAGGATTTCCAAATTGTACTTTCATTAAAGGCAGCATAGCCTCTAATACTTCCTCATCCAGGGGTGTAGTTGCAGCATTATCTAGATATACCTTCATTTTCATCTTTTTTTAAGCTTCTGTTTTTGAATGTCTGATTATTTCCCTTATATCTGAAATGATTTTTTCAGCAAGATTTTCAGCAGTTGTTTCTGTGCTGCTCTCGGCATATATTCTTATAATTGGCTCTGTGTTAGACTTTCTAAGATGCACCCATTCTTTGTCAAATTCAATTCTGATACCATCAACGGAGTTAATGGGCTGTTTCTTATACTTATCTTTAATTCCCTCTAATACAGAGTCAACATTTATCTCCTGGGTTAGTTCAATTTTATTCTTTGAAATATAATAATTTGGATAAGTTGATCTTAACATGGAACATGTATTATTATATTTTGCAAGGTGAGAAAGAAATAAAGCAATTCCTACCAATGCATCCCTTCCATAATGAAGTTCAGGTAATATAATTCCCCCGTTTCCTTCTCCCCCAATTACAGCGTTTGTTTGTTTCATCAAATTTACCACATTTACTTCCCCAACAGCTGATGCCTTATATTCACCACCTGCTTTTTCTGTAATATCCTGTAATGCCCGTGTGGAAGAAAGGTTAGAAACGGTATTCCCCTTTTTGTTTTGTAACACATAATCAGCTACTGCCACAAGTGTATATTCTTCTCCAAACATTTCTCCATCTTCTGAAATAATAGCAAGACGGTCAACATCAGGATCAACAACAAGTCCTAAATGAGCTTTGTTTTTCACCACGGATTTGGCAATATCTCTTAAGTTTTCGGGCAAAGGTTCAGGATTATGAGGAAATTCACCGTTAGGTTCACAATATAATTCAACAACCTCTTTCACTCCCAAAGCCTTAAGCAAGGCTGGAACAAAAATACCTCCAGTTGAGTTCACACAATCAATAACAATAGTAAATTTCTTAGCCCTTATAGCTTCCTGATCCACAAGAGGCAAAGCAAGAATCAAATCTATGTGTTTTTGTAAATAGCTATCATTTTTCGCATATGTACCTAAAACATTTACATCGGCAAAGCTAAAACTCTCTTCCTGAGCAATTTGTAAAACCTCTTCTCCTTCTTCAGCAGAAATAAATTCTCCCTTATTATTAAGTAATTTTAAAGCATTCCATTGCTTTGGATTATGACTTGCGGTAATTATTATTCCTGCATCAGCATTTTCACCAGTTACAGCTAATTCTACTGTAGGAGTAGTGGATAATCCCAGGTCAATTACATTTATACCTAATCCTTGAAGCGTTCCTGAAACTATATCAGTAACCATATTCCCTGAAATACGGGCATCACGTCCAATAACAATTTTTAATTTTTTGTTTGTGGATCCGTTTTTTATTAATGTTGCAAAAGCAGAAGTAAACTTTACTATATCAAGAGGAGTTAATCCTTCCCCTGGCTTCCCTCCTATTGTTCCTCTTATTCCGGAAATTGACTTAATTAATGTCATTGAAAATTGTTTAAAAAAATTTAGCTTGCAAAAGTAGCCTTTTCAAACTGATTTATTGACAAAAATTTCCAACATTTAATCTACATAATTTAATGTTGATTTTTTTGTTTATAATTAGATAGATGTAAGGGAAAAAAAATCCCTTATTATTACTATTTTTGTAGTAAATAAAAATTTATGTTCGAAGAAGAAGAAGATTATTTCAGCAGCAAGGGTGAAACAAGGGAAATAGTTGAAAAATTTGAAAACATGTTAAAAAATAATGAACATTATTTTTTTGATGTTGATGATTTTGAAGACATAATAGAGCATTATATAGAACAAAACAATATAAAAAAATCATTCAATGTAATTGAATTTGCATTGTTACAACACCCTGATTCATTCATACTGCTATTAAGAAAAGGACAATTATTAGCCGCAACCAATAAACCTCAGAAATCTCTTGATTTATTAAGTAAATTGGAAAACATTGAACCGGCAAACATTGAGCTTCATTTTACTAAAGGTAATATATTCAGCCAGTTAAGGCAGCATTCTAAAGCCGCAGAGGCTTTTAAAAAAGCACTTGAATTTGCAGAGGAAGATATAGATGATATTCTTTTGAATATAGCCTTTGAATATACTAATATGGGTAAATATGATGAAGCTATTTCTCATTTAAAAAAAGCCCTTGAAGTTAACCCGGAAAATGAATCAGCACTATTTGAGCTGGCTTTCTGTTTTGAAATAACTGGTAAACCTGAAGATAGTATTAAATATTATCATGATTTTATTGATATTCACCCCTACTCCTCTTCGGCATGGTTTAATTTAGGTGTTGCTTTTAGCAAACAGCAATTGTATGAAAAAGCCATTGATGCTTATGATTTTGCAATTGCTATTGACGATAATTATTCATCGGCCTACTTTAACAAAGGGAATTCTCTTGCCGCACTCGGTGAATATGAACAAGCTATAGAGGTTTATAATGAAACTTTTAAATATGAAGAGCCTGATGCTCTTGCCTATTATTACATAGGAGAATGTTATGAGAAATTGATTGATTATCCTAAAGCAATCAGTTTTTACCGCAAAGCAAGCAAACTAGATCCTTTTTTGGCAGACGCATGGGTAGGTATAGGAATGGTGCTTGATGAACAGGGCAAACAGAACGAAAGTGTTCATTACCTTAAAAAAGGTGTAGAAATCGACAAAAGAAATTCTGAGTACTGGTATATCCTTGGTGATTTGCAGAAAAAAAGAGGCTTTACTGAAGAAGCACAACAAGCTTATGAAAAAGTAATCGAACTGGGTTCTGAAAACACTGAAATATGGCTTGATTATTCTGATATGTATTTTAAATCAGGGGAAACAGATCTTGCCCTTGATGTAATTTATAGGGGAATTCAATTAAATACCCAAAACCCAAGCTCAATCCTCTTTTATCGTACAGCTGCGTATTTATTTAACAAGGGACATGAAACTGATGCTATTAATATGTTTGAATCAGCCATTTCGCTAGATTATAAAAATCACAGTAGTCTTTTTGATTATGCTCCTGAATTAAAGAACAATGAAATCCTACAGGAAATGCTGCAATCACACAAATTATAAACATTTAATACTAACTTTGCTCACTTTTTACTGCAATTTTATTTAAATATTAAGTTAATGAATTACTTTTTACCAAATATTCCTAAAAGGGATATAAAGCCAAGGGAAAATGGCTTAACAATGATGATGGACAAAGGCTTAAGTCTAAGACAAACTGAAGATTTCCTGGAAATGAATAGTAAATTAACTGACATTGTAAAATTAGGTTTTGGTACCTCCTACATGTCAGAGAATCTTGCTGAAAAAATAAAACTTTATCAAAAAGCAAACATAAAAGTTTATTTAGGCGGTACATTATTTGAGGCTTTTATAATCAGAGGCATGTTTGATGATTATCGTAAATTACTTGACAAGTTTAAACTTGACACAGTTGAAGTTTCCGATGGTTCTATTATCCTTGATCATGGAAAAAAGTGTGAATATATCAATCAACTTTCTAAAGACTTTACTGTTGTTTCTGAAGTAGGTTCCAAAGAAGCCGGAATATTAGTTAGCCCTGGTAAATGGGTTAAAATGATGAATACTGAATTGGAAGCAGGCTCTTGGAAAGTAATTGCTGAAGCAAGAGAGAGTGGAAATGTTGGTATTTATCGCCCAAATGGTCATGCTCACACTTTGCTTGTGAATAAAATTCTTTCAAAAGTTCCTAGTAATAAAATCATTTGGGAAACTCCTCAAAAATCGCAGCAAGCCTGGTTTATTAAACTTATTGGAGCTAATGTAAACTTGGGAAATATTGGTTATGATGATGTTATCCCATTAGAAACCTTACGTGTTGGATTAAGGGGGGATACTTTTTTTAATTTCCTTACCGAAAATAAAGTAGAAAATCCTAAAGCAAACTAAAATGCAAGAATTAACAGTCCAGGAATTGAAATCAATGATGGATAAAAAAACTGATTTTCAATTAATCGATATAAGAGAACTTCATGAAGTAGAAACTGCAAGTATAGGTGGTTTACATATTCCAATGGGAGAAGTAATGGATAACCTTGATAAAATTGCCAAAGACAAACCCGTTGTAATTCACTGCAAAAGTGGCGGCCGCTCAGGAAACATGGTAAACTTGCTTTCCAGCCAATTCGGGTTTAATAACCTATATAACCTTCAGGGAGGCATTCTTGCATGGTCAAATCAAATTGATCCTTCAGTTCCAAAATATTAAAACTGTAAATTTTGTTTAATCAATCAAGAAAATTTATTGATTACCTTATAATTAGCATTAAAGGTATCGGTATGGGTGCTGCGGATGTTGTTCCTGGTGTATCCGGAGGAACTATTGCATTTATTTCAGGCATTTATGAAGAGTTACTGAATTCTATAAAATCTGTAAATGGGAAGTCTGTAAAAATACTTTTTAAGGATGGGATTAAGGAATTTTGGAAAGCAATAAACGGTAATTTTTTAACAGCCTTGCTCCTTGGTATTGCTGTGAGCATTTTATCTCTGGCTAGAGCAATTTTATTTCTTTTAGAAAATTTCCCAATCCATGTATGGTCCTTTTTCTTTGGTTTAATTTTAGCCTCTGCTTTCATTATTGCCATGGATATTAAAAAGTGGACTCCTGGAATCTTACTCACCATATTTATAGGAACTTCAATAGCTTATATGATTACAGTAATAAGCCCTGCTGAAACAACTACTTCTAATTGGTTTGTCTTCTTAACAGGCATGATAGCTATTTGTGCAATGATACTTCCTGGTATCTCTGGTAGTTTTATTCTTCTTTTAATGGGGAAATATGAATTTATACTCTCTGCCCTTAAAGACCTGAATATTGAAGTTATCGCTGTTTTTTCCGCAGGTTGTATTGCAGGTTTGCTCGGATTTTCCCATCTTTTATCATGGATGTTTACAAAATACCGAAATTTAACTATTGGTGTACTCTCCGGTTTTATGCTAGGTTCACTTAATAAAGTATGGCCTTGGAAGGAAACATTGCAATGGCGCATTAACAGTAAGGGTGAAAAGGTTCCATTTTTACAGGATAACATTCTACCCGGTGAATATGAACAGATTTTTAATGAACCCTCCTTCCTTACTGGAGCAATATTGCTTTTTGTATTTGGGTTTTTAATAATATACTTGCTTGAGAGACTTATAAATAAAAAATTGCCTTTTAATTTCAAGCAAAAAAAACAATTTGTAGCTTAAAATATACTTTTTTAAGCTTTTACTCTTCAAAGTTCTGTTATTTTACTTCGATTTTTTTAATAATTTATCACTTATATGAAAAAATATGGTTTAATTGGTTTTCACCTTAGCCATTCCTTTTCCAAACAGTATTTTCAGGACAAATTCACAAGAGAGAAAATAGCAGCAAGTTATGAGCTATTTGAATTAGAAAACCTCGAAGGCCTTATTCCTTTAATTGAAAATCAATCACTTAATGGATTAAATGTTACTATACCTTTTAAGCAAAGCGTTATTCCTTATTTAGATGAAATAAATGATGTTGCAAAAGAAACAGGTGCGGTAAATTGCATTAACATAATAAACAACAATGGAAAAAAATATTTAATTGGATACAATACAGACGTTTATGGATTTAAACAATCTATTAAACCTTTTTTAGAATCTAATCACGAAAGAGCATTAATATTTGGAACTGGAGGAGCTTCCAAAGCAGTAGCTTATGTACTTAAAGAAATAGGAATTGATTTTCTGTTTGTTTCCAGAGATCCTTCAAAAGCTGCAAACACAATTGCTTATCAAGACTTGAATGAATATGCAATTAAAGCTCATAAGCTAATAATAAATACAACTCCCCTTGGAATGTATCCAAATACAGAAACATCTCCTGACATACCTTATTCGGCCCTCACGGCTGATCATTTACTCTACGATCTTGTTTATAACCCTGGAGAGACTGTTTTTCTAAAAAAAGGAAAAGAAAAAGGTGCTGTTACAATGAATGGGATTTCAATGCTACACCTTCAGGCAGAAAAGTCATGGGAAATTTTTAATTCTTAAGCTTTTTGAAATTCTTACGTTTTTTTACAAAGATTGCTGAATTTTGTATGGACAAACGTAGATTATTTCAGTTTAAATCATCCAAATCAATATTATCTAAATAACTATTAATGGTTGCATTTGAATTAACTACCTCAATCCATTCTATATAATCCAAACCAAAACGCTTCCAAACTTCCACAAAAAAATTATCCATACTATATAAATGAACTTCAAAACCCATATAGTAACGGGATGAAACATAATCTCCACCTTTCGTTACCAATTCAAGTTTTTTTTCAAGAGATAACTTTTTAAATTCCTCTGCTGAAATCATACTTTAATTTAATAAAAAATTATTATTAATCCATATTTCAAAATCCGGTATTATAATAATTTATTAAAAATGAATGTAATGTTAGGTTTATACAAATTACCTGGTTATCAATTGAATGTAGAAGGTCAAAATGAGTTAATTGATATCTATGATGCACATGGAGTTCCTCGTTATTATATTATAGATAAAAATGGGATTATAGTAAACAATGATGCTCCTCGTCCAAGTAATCCTCAAGCAGAAGAAATTATTTTAGATTTAATTAAAAACTAGATTTTCAACAACTCTTTTGCATTTTCAAGAGCAATTGCAGAGGGTTTGTCACCACTTAACATTTTTGCAATTTCATTAATCCGTTCGTCTTTGCTCAAGAGTCTGATATTGGAGTTGGTTTTATTGCCCTGAATGTATTTATACACTTCATAATGGCTTATTCCTTTACATGCAATTTGAGGCAAATGCGTAATTGCTATTACCTGCATATTAACGGCAGTATCTTCTAACACACTTCCTAATTTTCCGGCAACTTCACCGGAAACTCCGGTATCAATTTCATCAAAAATAATGGCAGGAAGGGTTTTTACTCTGGCAAGAATGCTTTTAACAGCTAACATTAACCTGGACATTTCTCCACCCGAGGCCACTTTGCTCAATTCATTAAAACTTCCACCTTTATTGGCGGCAAAAAGATAGGTTATTTTGTCTTTTCCACTTGCACTGAGTTCTGTAAGAGGTGAAATTTCAATTTTCAGTTTTGCCTGGGTCATTCCAAGGCGGGATAAAATTTGCTCTGTTTCTTTTTGTAATTTTTCAGTAACAGCAATTCTTTTATCACTAATTAGTTTGGCTTTTGTTTCTAAATTCTGGCTAAGGAGACTTATTTGTTCTTTTAATTTCTCAATAGAAGAATCCAGAGAATCAATAACCTGAAGCTCCTGCTCCAAACCATTCATTAAACTAATCAATTCAGAATCTGATTTTACCTGGTGCTTTTGCAATAATAAGTTTAAAAAATTAACTCTTTGATTTATTTCATTAATTCTTTGAGGATCATACAAAATCTTTTCTTCTAAATTTCCAACTTCATTATTAATATCAGAAAGCTCAATAATAGTACTTTCTATTCTATTGAATAATTCTTCAGATTCAGAACTGTTTTTTACCGCTATACCCAATTGCTGCTTTACTGATTTAAGCATAGCAATTATGTTTAATTCATTTTCAGCAAGTGAATTTTTAGAAGTAGATAAAGCAAGTTTAATTTCCTCGGCATTTTCAAGTAAATTTAATTCCTTTTCAATTCTCTCCAACTCCCCTTCCTGTAGGTTTCCCTTTTCCAGTTCATCATACTGAAAAACAAGAAAATCTCTTTTGGCCTTAGTGCTTTTTTCCTTGGTTTCTAAATCCAACAATTGATTATGAAGGCTCTTTAATTTACTGAATTCAATAGAATATTCTTTTAACAGATCTGTGGTTTTAGCATAAGCATCAATAAGTTCAAGTTGAAATTTCCCTTCTGCTAATAGGAGATTCTGATGTTGGGAATGAACATCAATTAGTCTAAAGCCTAAATCCTTTAAAAGATTAAGATTAACAGGCGTATCATTAATGAAAGCCCGGGATGAACCATTAAGTTTTATTTCACGCCTTAATATTGTTTGATCGCAATAATCAAGATCGTTTTCTTTAAAAAAATCTTTCAGTTTGTATGCTCCAATCTCAAAAGTCCCTTCGATTACACACTTTTCAAAAGCATCTTTTATTGTTTGAAGTTCAGCACGTTGCCCCAAAATCAGACCTATAGCACCAAGAAGTATTGATTTTCCAGCACCTGTTTCTCCTGTGATAATGGATAAACCTTTATCAAAATCAATTTCAAGGTTATCAATGAGTGCGTAATTTTTTATAGATAAATGCCTTAGCATAGTTGCAGTAATTTACAAGCAAAGCTAAGGAAAAAAACAGACGTTAACTTTAGTACTTGTAAGAATTTTTCAACTTAGGATAAAGAAAAAAATTCAGACAAAAATTATTTCTTAAAACTTCACCAAATGTTTCTATTTAGTGGCTTTTAGTTTTTTGCAATTAAAGCAAAACCATTTAAATTTTTAAAAAAAGAAGTAAATTTAAATTTAAAGCTAGTAGTTCTTTTTATTACTAATTCGAGGTTAAAATCTTTTGATATTTACTGAGGTTTCCGGGGTCAATTTCGGATAAAATCTGAACAGCTTTTTGTTTATCAGAAGGCATTGCTTTGGCAAAAATATTTACCATTTCGTCAGCTTTTGCATTAAAGAAAACCTGCATATTATAAGAGGTAGGCTTTATTTTATGAACAGTTTTAAGTGTCTCCAAAGCATCAATTACTTCTTTCCTTGAATCTTCCATATTTTCAGTCATTTTATCCAGTGCTTTGCGGTGAATTATATAATTAGCAGATCGAATAGGTTCAAAAGTTAAATTAATCATATTCTCTACATACCAATAGCGGTTCTTAATGCTTAAATGAGCTTTCCATCCAAGCTCTTCACTGCCTCCTGTTCCTTGAGCGTTAGCAACAATAGTTTGAGCTTTTTGGAAGTAAGGTGTACCTCCTTGAAGGGAAAAAGAATCATAGTCCAATCCAATAATAATGTATGCATAGTATGCCAAAACAGAAGTCAAATTAGAATTAAAGGAATTAATGGAAAATTCCAAAGGCTGATATTCCAGGTAACGAAAGGTAAAATCATTATCACTGTAATTAAGCATTACAGAATTATAAGAAGTTTTATATATGGGTCTTCGGGATTGAATAGAGATAGTTGCTTTGAATTCATCATTGGATACTCTCTCTGTTACATTAATCATAATACTGCACTCAATTCTCTCGTCCATTGTAAAAGCATCGGTGGTCCATTTGGTATTATTCATAAATTCGAAAATACCAGTTTCCAAAGTTTGAAAAACTCTGTTTTCAGTTCCTTGTACTTGCTGGGAAAGCACTTGTACAGTACAATTAAGCTCCTGGGCAGAAACTGCTGTGGTGATTATGGAAAAAAATACAATAATTAAATTACGCATTCCTTATGATTGATAATATTTCATCTAAAATATCCTGGGCAACTTCTTGCTTTGTTTTTAACCTGAATTCTTTACAATTATTGTCTTTGTGAATAATTGTCACCTTGTTTGTATTCCCCTTAAAGCCTGCTCCTTTATCTGATAAGGAATTAAGAACAATCATATCAAGGTTTTTGTTTTTAAGCTTTGCTTTTGCATTTTCAATCTCATTATCAGTTTCAAGAGCAAAGCCAACAAGAATTTGATTGTTCTTTTTATTTTTTCCTAAATTAGCTAATATATCTTTTGTTGGCTCAAGGGCTAATTGCAAATCCTGTTCCTTTTTTTTGATTTTTTTATCGGCAATTAATTTGGGCTTATAATCAGCAACAGCAGCAGACATTATTGCAATATCTGCACCTTTAAAAGCCTTTATTGAGGCTTCTAACATTTGTTGGGCACTTATTACATCTATTCTTTTTACTCCAGGGATATCAAGCATAGAAACTGGGCCACTTACTAAGGTTACTTCAGCTCCAAGTTTCTGAGCTTCTAGAGCAATGGCAAATCCCATTTTACCAGAAGAGTGATTACCGATAAAACGTACAGGATCAATTGCCTCAAAAGTGGGGCCTGCAGTAATTAAAACTTTTTTATTCAGTAAGGGTAAGTTTTGCTTAAAATGGCTGCTTAAAAAATCAACAATACTCTCCGGCTCTTCCATTCTTCCCTCCCCAATTAAACCACTTGCAAGTTCACCTGTACCTGGATTAATTATAATATTTCCAAATGAACTTAATTTTTTAATATTTTCCTTTGTAGAGGGGTGAGCATACATATCCAAATCCATTGCAGGAGCATAAAAAACGGGACACCTTGCAGAAAGGTAAGTTGCTAAAAGCATGTTATTACATAATCCATTAGCCATGGAGGCAATGGTATTTGCAGAGGCTGGTGCAATGAGCATTAAATCGGCCCATTCTCCTAATTCCACATGGTTTTTCCAGGTTCCATCATCACTAAAAAAATCAGAAATAACCGGGTTTTTGGATAAGGTGGAAAGGGTAAGCGGAGTTATAAACTCTTTAGCAGA
>JALYPI010000122.1 GCA_030856445.1 Bacteroidota bacterium | reverse complement strand
CAACGGTATTTGCATATACGCAGGTGGCGATTATTGCACCGAACCAAAAACCGCGGGCAGCAAAGTTAATAGAAATTCAAGGCTTTGCAATAGAGCACCAAGACCGCCACTTGAGGATATGCAATGTTGCCCGCTGGCCTTATGGTTATTAATGAGTAGTAAGCTGCTTCTCTAAGACTTTTATAAATGAGTAATAACTTGGAGTGGTATACTATGCCCAGAAAGTGCGGTGGGTGTAACCTTTATTTTTTAGGGGGGATTTTTAATTAATTTCTTTTGGGAAAATGTGAAAGCTTATTTACAATTTTTGGTTTGAGGGTATGGCTGGTGTGAATTGTGAATGTGCTTTTGCATGTGGGATGGCTGTTCGTCTGGTCAGGAAGGCTTCTTTATAAAACCGGACGCTTCATTTATAAAATAGGATGGTTTATTGCTGAAACAGGATGCTTACTTTATAAAACCGGATGGAAGATTGTATAGATGGGATGGCTTATTTATAAAATGCCATGCAAGATTGTTTAACTGCATGGCTTTATTGTAAAAACGGGAAGGCTTATTGTTAAAATAACTTTAGTCAAAGACATTTATTCGATGATGATCTTTTTTGTTTCTCTATATTCTCCACCTTTATTGCCGTAATCAGATGAGGGTATTTCGCTTATTTCCACAAAATAAATCCCTTTTGCCATTTTACTTATATCAATACTTTTTTCCAATTTATTTTGAAAGGAAAGGTTTTCCTGGTGAATGATTTGTCCGTTGAAGTTAGTGATGATTAAATTAATTTCACGAACGCCCGGATAAGAGAGGTCTATCTGAAATTGATGAGCTGAAGGATTGGGATAAATATGCAATTGTTGAATGCCCAATTTGCTTTTGAGTAGATTAGAACTAACAGCTAAGGGCTTATTGGAATATTTGGTAATAAAAATTGAAGATGGATAAATTGTATCAGTATCAAATTTAAATCCTGTTTTACTATATCCTGCTACATAAGTATCAGATCCAATTGAAATTAAATCATATGATTTTAAATCAGAACCTTGTGAATTATATTCATCCCCTGTATGGTGTTTTTTGAAAGAAAGTTGTTTGCCAGATGTATCAATTTCATGAAGTAAAAAATTATATTCCAATTCTGATCGAGTATCGCAATAAGTATTAGCACTGATCCTTAAATTATTATTTTCATCGAAATCTAAAGCCGAAAGATTATTGTCTGTAAATCTACAATTATCCAAATCCGGCATCATAGGGGCATAAATATCTTTTATTTTATTCAGCGTTGAATCAAAACATACTATTTTCGTCCCGGAACCTGTGTACTGTGACCATGTTGTATGGAATATGTAAACATTATTATAATTGTCAATGGAAAGATTGTTCCAGATTTCTCTTGAAAGGTAAGTATAGTCACTAACTTTTAAAGAACTGTCAATTTTAACGATTGTATATGTATAATTATATTGACCAGGCCCACTTCCTATTAGGCCAGCTTCAATATTTACTGATATATAAGCCATTTTCCAGATGGCGAATATGTTTCCTTTTTGATCTAATACTGGTTCAAGGAAGTTCATATGGCTTTTGCTCGTGTCACTTGCATATTCATTCATATCTGTTTCCCAAAGCTTGAGATGGTTGATCACTCCATTAAAATCAAAGTTGGCTATAAATGGTTTGCATCTTTTATCAGCAGATACAATGGAATCTCCAAAAACAGGATTTTGTCTAACTGTACCAACTAAAATTAATTTGTTGGATTTTGAAATAATCAAACCTCCTGATTCATCATCTTCTTCACCTCCAATTGTTTTTAACCACATTAACTGTCCATTCGTACTGAGTTTAACAAGGAATATATCTGCATTCCCTTTACTAATTAATTGTCTTCCAAAAATATTCACGTTATTAGAAAATGTTCCGGTGATATATATATTATCGTTTTCATCTGTGCATACTCCTGTTATCCACGCATTACCGGATTTTTCCCATAGCATTTCTCCTTCTTTATTTGTTTTCAGAAGATAAAAGGATGGTGTGGAGTACTTAGGGGCAAAAGTATGCGTCAGAGTGAGGAGAATATTTCCTGAACTATCTACTCCAATATTAATAATTGATGGCTCATAGGTGCTAATTTCATGATTGAAAGATTTCGCCCAATGTTCTGTCCATTGAGCAAAAGCAGCTTGTAAATTAATTCCAAGACCAAAAATTATAAGCAGAAGAATTTTTCTCATAAATGGTTAATAGAAAAAATCCAGCCAAAGAATAAAATATAAAGCCGAGATATTTATTAAAGGCGGAGAAGTAAAATAGTTGAAGGTAAATAAAAACGTCAACTACTTAGATTCATAGATGCAGAAATCTGGGTGGGAGAATTAGCTTTTTTAATTTTGCCATTTGTGTGATGGATTGTGTCTGGCGGCAAAATTAAAAGTGCTAATTGTGTGCAATGGCAAATTAATTAAAAAAAGTGCGTGGGGAAAAATAAAGGTTACATGTGGATTGGCAAAGGTCGTTGCAAATTATTTGGGATGTTTTTGTAGCAGCGGTCCCCGGGGCTTGCGGGCAACG
>JALYPI010000087.1 GCA_030856445.1 Bacteroidota bacterium | reverse complement strand
GCGTTTAACAAGCAATGGTAAACTAGCTCCAATGATGGTTGAGGTTACTACCTGCAGAGTAAGCGCAAGTGAAATAAAAAGGGCAATATTTGACAAGTCATATTTTTCAGGCACTTCTGTTTCCCAGGAAAGAAAAAGAACTTTGGCGTAAGCTAAAATTCCAAGGCAAACAGCTAAAAGAAGAGAAACACGAGCTTCTTTAAAAATAATCTTAAACCAATTGCTTAAATTTATTTGTCCTAAAGCAAGTGCTCTTACCACTACGGTTGCCGCCTGGCTTCCTGCGTTTCCACCTGTATCTGCCATCATTGGCATATATAAAGCCAGTATTATTAACTGTTCTAAAGCATTTTCATAACTATGAATAATAACGCCTGATATTATCCCCACCACAGCAAGACTTGCAATCCATACAATTCTTTTTTTGAAATGTTGAAAAGCAGTAGTTTCAAGGTAATCAAGACCATCAGCATCAGGTACAATACCCATGAATTTTTCGAAATCCTCCGTATGCTCTGCCCTGATTACTTCAATTGCCTCATCATGACTTACAATTCCCACCAGCTGGCCCATAGGGTTTAGGACTGGGATAGCAACCAAATCGTATTTTTCAATTTTTCCTGCTACGCTCTCCCTGTCCTCATTAACCTCTGCAAAAATGAAATTTTCGTGCAATGCATCCTCTACCAAGGTTTTCGCATCTTCCAGTATAAGGTCTTTTAAAGTGATGAATCCTTTCATTTTCATGCGTTCATCCACCACGTAAATGTAATAAACCATCTTTTTGGAAGGAGCATCTCTTCTTACCTTTTCAATGGCCTGCTCAACGGTCATACTACTTCTTACGGTAGCAAAATCGGTGCTCATAATACCTCCTGCAGTTTCTGGAGGATAGGAACTTAGGTGAATAACGTCAGCACGTGTTCTTTTATCCAGAAAAGGCAGCAGTTGTAATTGCTGTTCAATATTTAGTTCCTGATAAAGATCGGCTCTTAACTCAGAGGGCATCTGGGTGAAAATATCAGCAAAATGGCTTCTGTCTATTAATTCAAAAAGTTCTAATTGAAGATCAAAATCTAAATCAGAAAAAATTCTTCCCTGGTCTCTTATTTCAAAAAGGCTCAGGTATCCTATAATTTCTTTTTCTTCTAACTCAGAGAGTATATCGGCTACTTCAATAGCTGGCATTTCCTGGAAAACTTCAAGTAAGGCTTCTGTGTCTTTTGACTGAAGCATTGCTTGAATTTCTGCGTATTTCTGGTCTTCTCTCTTTATCTGCTTTTCCATTTATACCTCCTATTATTCTCAAATACCTTTTAAGCGTTTTGGCAGTTAGGACAAACTAGTGGGAGTGCTAAATTCACAGCAAGAATTGCTGTATTATGAATATCCACTTTCTTTTGATTGAAAGAGAATTGCGCCCCACGTTGAGTTTTAGCTCTGAATGACTTATCCCCTGTTTAACAGGGAAAGCTGCTTTATGCTATGCCTTAATCCGGCAAAGCCTGTTCTACCCATTGGCGTCTTTCGACATTTCCGGGCAGCAGCCTGTGTTCATTCAGTAGCCTCACCTAACAGGCAAATACTTACTTAAAACAGGTGCAAAAGTAGCGATTTTTAATTGAATTAACAAGCAGGTTCATAATCTTAAAGAGGAGAAATACTGGTTTGCGTTTTCATTCAAAAAATAAATCTTTAATAATTAAAATAAGTCCAAGAATTTTCAGAAAAAAACCCGGGATAAAAAAATTTTAATACCGGGTTTTTCAGGAATACATTTTTGTCTAATCTGTAAAACCTGTTCTTTTTGATTCTCCTGATTCAATTAATTTTTCCCTAAGTGTTTTTTCATAATGAGAGGTTATGTCAACACCATTGTAGTATGGAAATATTTCAAGATCTTTAGAGACAATTTTAGTAACATAAACTTTTTTGTGGTCCTTGTCCACATGAATCATCTCCATTGGAATAAGCAGATGGTTTTCTGTTTTGCCAGTAATATAATGTTTATCAACAACCATATCTGCATACTCAGCTTTCATTTGCTCTTTATCAATTATAAGATCCTCAATTTTACCAAACTTTACATCATCAGAACTAAATACTTCCCAACCAGTAATATCAGGGTCTTGATCAGCAATTTCAAAATCATCCAGAGTTTTTAATTTATGTAACCTTTTTACATCCTGTGCAGTGGTTGTTTTATTTACTTTCATTTTTTTATCCTTTTTTAGTTTTTACTATTTTAGCTGCTGCAATTTCCGTTATTGTCATTCTCTGAGCTAGGGCATCCAGCGCAGAGGCAGATTCTTCAAAAAAACCTTCAATTTGAGCACTCTGGTCAAGAGTGGGTGTCCCTGGATTAACTGCTGTTGCAGCAGATTGCAAATTTTGCACATCCTCAGAAACTTCTGGAAAATGGGCCTGCTGTATAGTAACAATTATATCTGAGGCAAGTTCAAATGCAGCGCGAATTGAGTCTGAATGAGTTAATTGTTGAGGATTCTTTTGAATGTAATCAGCTATTTGATTTAGTCGGTCTTTTTTCTCATCCATTTCAACCTCCTGGCTGTTTATTTCGTCCACAAGCGCTTCCAGTGCAGAAGCAAGCTTTTGAATACCCTCAGAAGTATATTCATGGTGGATATTCATTGTATCTGAAGCATCGGTTTGTCTTACATATAAAATGTAATCAGTTACTTCTTCAGGAATTTCTCTTTCTGTAACCGCCATTTCTGCCTTTTTTTGAGCGCCATTATCTACAAGTAAGAGAATTACCACAACAATTAGTATTAAACCAACTACCCAGGGCCAAACAGGTTTCTTCTTTTTTTGAACATGTATTTCTGTCATTTTTTATATTTTTTAATTGTAATATTAAATTTAAGCATTAAAATCGAAAAAAAAAAGCTCATGTTTTACAGTAGTAAGAAGGGTGCCTGTTGTTGTAAGGGCTTGTTTTTAAATGGATTAAATCAATGTTTTGAACGGATGATAATAATACATTTAGAAAATCCAACAATAGATCCACTGCCTGAAAGAATTAACTGAAACCATTTTCTCAATTATTCATTTTTCTGAAATTGTATTAGTAGAGATTCAATTAAGTTCATGGAATTTTATTAATAAGTTTAAGAGCAGTTCTTATTTTACTTGAACCGTGTGCTTTTTTTTAAGGTCTGATAAATCTAAAACCCTTGTTACATTACCCATTAAAAACCTGCTTTTGGGAAATGTCGGCACTCTTGTTTTACTAAAGCTCAAATCTTGTTCAGGTACCAGATAATCCAGTTTACTAGTTAAAAAAGTTATCGCTTGTTTCATTAGGGCAATTGTAATCCACTCTCCGGCACACCTGTGTCCACCAAAAAAATCGCCTCCTCCCTGTGGAATAAAATTAAACGCATTTGGTTTCCAACTGGCAAAACGTTCCGGATAAAACTCTTCCGGTTTTTTCCATATTCTTGGATCTAAATTGGTGTTGTAAATATCTAAAAACACTAAAGTTCCTTTGGTAAATTCATAATTATTCCATTCAAAGTTTTTTTTAACTCGTGCTGCAGTAAATGGCGCTAAGGGATAAAATCGTCTTATTTCATTAACGAACCACTCGTTTAAGCTTCCATCATCAAATTGAAGTTTCCTTCGATATTCAGGCTTTTTATGTAAAGCAACACCTATAAAAGATAAATAATAAGAAATAGCCAAAGCAGGCCTTATTACATTAATTACTTCCACTGCAGCAATGCGTTTATCAAGCAGCTTTCCTTTTAAATCACGGTGAAGAGAGATTAAATACAGTGCAGAATCTTTCTCCACATTTAGTTCCTTATTTCTGACTTTTTCAACAAGACTCATCATCCATTTTTCTGATTGATTTCTTCCTTTTCTTCCTCTCCAATGCCTGGGACCAATGCCTCCAAAGGATTCAATCATTGAAATAAAATCAATTGTTCTATCCTCAACATTTTCTGTATTAAGGGGAACTCCAGCCCATTGACACATTCCCATGAAAATAAGTTTAAGGGATTCATCAAATAATCTAATCTGCTTTGATTTTTCCCATCGAAAAATAGCATCTTCCCATTGCTCCTCCATGTTTTTAATCAGTTTATTTATATTTTCATGAGTCATAAAAGACATAAGCATCATCTTTCTGTGCTGATGTTCCTCTCCGTCCAGACTATGTACTCCCCCCTCCCCCAAAAGTGTTTTCTGAATTCTTTTTGGTACAGCATCTTTACGGATAAAAAATTCATTATCATAAAAAAAATTAGCAGCGTGCTCTCCTTTCATGCAAATGGCTTTTTCAAACATAATGCGGGTTCTGAAAATATCTGTATTGAGCTTTTCATATCTTTTTTTTGAAAAGTTAAAGCCATCAAATAGTAGGCTTATCCCACTTTCCAAACGATTGTCACTTGGTATTTCTCTTATCATATTTTGATGTTGTTTAAACAGAGGGTAATTAATAATTGTAATACCTTCTTTATTCCTAAAACCAATTTTAACCTTTTTTGATAAGGCTTTATTAAAGTTAATGAAAATTATGGAAAACATTTTATAGATTAATTACCTGTATAATAATGGGTTGCTTAAAATAAAATTAGAACATTGTAAAGGGCTTAAAGCCTCTAGTTTCTTTAAATAATCTTAAATTTTAATAGTATTAAAAATGAAAATCATTTTATAAAGAGAATAATTAAAAATTTAAGCATAACAATATTTTATTTCGTCTTTTATATTTGAATACTCATCTAAGAACTTTATATTTGAAAAAAATCGAAACGATGTTAATGAAAACCACCTTTTATTCTCTGCTTATTTGCGTATTAATTTCCTGCCAAACAAGTGAAACTGCACAAAAAGAAGTAAAAAATTATACTATTGAGCAGTTTTATCAAAACAAGAAAATAGAGGGTGGAGTCTGGTCTGAGGATGAAACTCGTCTTCTTGTGAACAGCAATGAAACAGGTATTTTTAATTTGTATGAAATAAACGTACAGGACGGATCTCAAAAGCAATTAACAAGTTCCTCCCAGGAATCCATATATCCTATAAGTTATATAAAAGGGTCAAATCGTATTTTATATTCTTCTGATAAAGGTGGAAATGAAATAAAGCACATTTTTCTTTTAGATGAAGATGGAAAAGTGGAAAATCTGACTCCTGAGGAAAAAGAAAACACAAGTTTTTATGGGTGGAATCTGGACAAAAAAAGTTTTTATTATTTGTCAAATAAACGCGATCCTAAGTTTTTTGACCTTTATAAAATGGCAGTTGACCAGTGGGAGCCCATAATGATTTATGAAAATATGCAAGGATATGGGATAAGTGGAATTTCATGGGATGAAAGCAAAATTGTTCTTGATAAAAGCATAACCACAAGCGAAAATAAATTTTTCTTACTTGATATTGCATTAGGGAAAATGGTCGAAATTTCCGATTCAATTAATCCGGCAAGTTATGGAAATGCAGGATTCAGTAAAGATGGCAAGAACTTTTTCTATACTACTAATGCAGGTAAGGAGTTTCATTATCTTGTGCAATATGAACTATCTAGCGGAGAAAGAAAAATCATTTATGAAACCAAGTGGGATGTGATGTATAGCTATTTAAGCAAAACTGAAAAATACCGCGTAATAGGCATAAATGAAGATGGAAAAACAAAACTAATTTTAAAAGACAATAAAACCTGGGAGGATATAAAATTCCCGGAAATCCCTGATGGAGATGTTTCAAGAATATCTTTTTCCGAAAGTGAAAAAAACATAAGATTATCTGTTGGTACTTCAAAAGCACCTAAAAATATTTATGTATATAATTTTGATTCTAAAGAGCTAAAAAAATTAACTGAAACCTTAAATAAGGAAATCAATTCTGATGATTTGGTTTCAGCTGAGGTAGTTCGGTTTGCTTCTTTTGATGGACTTGAAATTCCAGCTATTTATTATAAACCACATAATGCCAATTCCAATTACAAAGTACCTGCAGTTCTATGGATACATGGTGGCCCGGGAGGACAGTCACGGGTTGGATATTTCCCATTAATTCAGTACCTGGTAAATCATGGCTATGCAGTATTAGCAGTAAACAATAGGGGAAGTAGCGGATATGGTAAAACTTTTAATCAAATGGACGATCAAAATCATGGTGATAAAGATCTTAAGGATTGCATTTGGGGAAAAAAATGGTTGCAAAGCCTGGATCATATTGATACTGCCAAGATTGGTATCATGGGAGGAAGCTACGGAGGCTATATGACAATGGCAGCAATGGCTTTCACACCGGATGAATTTAAGGTAGGGGTAAATATTTTTGGTGTTACCAATTGGATTAGAACACTAAAATCGATACCTCCTTATTGGGAAAGTTTCCGAAAGGCTTTATATGCAGAGCTTGGTGATCCTACTACAGCGGATTCAATAAGATTATATAATATATCCCCTGTTTTTCATGCTGATAAAATTAAAAATCCTGTGATGGTGTTGCAGGGAGCAAATGATCCAAGGGTGCTACAAATTGAATCCGATGAAATTGTTGCAGAAATAAAGAAAAACAATATTCCTGTTGAATACATTATTTTTCCTGATGAAGGACATGGGTTTGTGAAAAAGGAAAACGAAATTAAAGGGTATGGAGAAATATTGGTTTTTCTTGATAAATACTTAAGAGAAACTCCTGCTCCTTAACTTATCATAATTCTTTATAATTAGATTTCAGTCCTTTAATACAGTATACTGCAATAATTAGGATTGCATGTTGCTTACTGATGTTTTCCTGGATGATTCAATTGCTTTATTGTTTTGCTGAGTCAAAGTCCAATTGTCTGAAACACTTGTTTGAATCCAAGAGCTTCCGGATTTTCTGAATACCTGAACATTTACTCCAAACAATTCATGAAATTTTTGTTCAAATTCTTTAACGCTCATCATCCCGCTTACACCTATCCTTCCTGTTGTTCCTCCTCTTTTTATCTCGCCTATTGATTGGTTAGGATTAATTACCATTTTTTTAGGGGAAGCTTCACCTTCTTTATGTGAAGTTTTATAGAATTCAATTTTAAGGTATGGGAAAAGATGATGAAATTCCTGCTTAATTTTGCTTATTTTTTTGTTTTCAAAGATGAAAAGTTCCATTGTATATAAATTGTAAGTTGAATAAAATACTTGTAAGGTATATTAAACAAAAAACACATTATAAATATTGTCTTTATATTCTGTTTTGTATCTTGTTTTTTTCAGTGATAGAAGGCCTTTCCAAGGTTTGAGAATTAAATCGTAAGGATTTAGCAATAGTTAATTCTGGAGTGTTTTCTATTTATAATATGGAATGATTGTCAGCTCCTTAATGCATAAATGATCTGTTAACTTGCAGTAACAATAGCAGCAAACTCAAAATAATTCACAAAATTCTTTATTTTTCTACTCTTCCGCCTCTTCAGTAAACAATTTGCTGTGAGGGTATCTTTGTAAATGAATTTCCCTGGCTTTTCTGTAAAGCAAGTGCTTGAATTCATCCAGGTTCTCCTTTAAATGTGCTGAAATAAAAACTACAGGATCTGTAAGTCGGGACATCCAGCTTTTTTTAAGGTCATCAAGACTTTGGTTTTCCCTTGTGGATGGGGACAAATCATCCTCCTCTTTTTTAATATAAGAAAAAGCATCAATTTTATTAAAGACTAAAATAGTTGGTTTGTTTACTGCATCTATTTCCCTTAAAGTATCAGTAACTACATTTAGATGAGCTTCAAAATCGGGATGTGAGATATCTACAACATGTATTAATATATCGGCCTCACGCACCTCATCCAATGTGGATTTAAAAGCCTCTACAAGTTGTGTTGGCAATTTGCGAATAAAACCAACCGTATCTGAAAGTAAAAAAGGAACATCTTTAATCACTACTTTTCTTACAGTGGTATCAAGGGTAGCAAAAAGTTTGTTTTCGGCAAAAACTTCTGATTTGCTCAAAAGGTTCATTATTGTTGACTTTCCAACATTGGTATATCCTACAAGGGCAATTCGAACCATTTCTCCTCTGCCTTTGCGCTGAGTTGCCATTTGTTTGTCTATGGTTCTTAGCTTTTCTTTAAGCCTTGAGATTTTATCCCTGATAATCCTTCTATCTGTTTCAATTTCTGTTTCACCCGGCCCTCTCATTCCTATACCTCCTTTTTGTCTTTCAAGGTGAGTCCATAAACGGGTTAGGCGGGGAAGTAAATATTGATATTGAGCAAGCTCAACTTGTGTTCTTGCAGAAGCCGTTCTGGCCCTGGCTGCAAAAATATCAAGGATCAGATTACTTCTGTCCAAAATTTTGCATCCAAGTATTTTCTCGACATTTCGCAGTTGGGACGGGGATAATTCATCATCAAAAATCACCATGGTAATTTGATGATTTACAACATAATCCCTAACCTCATTTAATTTACCAGTTCCTAAAAAAGTTTTAGAATCGGGTTTCTCCATTTTTTGAGTAAAGCGTTTCACCGGTTCAGCACCAGCAGTTTCAGCTAAAAAAGCCAGTTCATCCAAATACTCATTTACTTTTGCCTCATTTTGCCGGGCGTGTATTAATCCGATTAATACGGCTGTTTCAATTTCTTTACCTGTTTCAAAAGTGTTTGCCATTAATCTTGTCTTAAAGTTTCTACATATGTAACTACCGCTTCCATTTCCCTAGCTGTAAGAACTTGGTTAAATGCAGGCATTCTTCCTTTTCCTGTATAAATTATTTCCATCATCTCGTTTCTATCCATTTGAGTATTAGATAAGTCGGAAGCCTCCTGCAACATAAGTTTTCCATCTTTGCCATGACATTGGACACAATATGCGCTATAAAGAGCTTCACCGTGAATAAGTTGATCATATTCCACCGCCTCTTCATCAATGACAATAGCTTTATCAAGGGGTTCTTTTATTACGATCTTCTTGCTCATTTCGGCTAACCCGTAAGCAGCTACAATTAAAACAAATGATAAAGTGCCTAAAACTTTATTGTATCTGGCAAAGCCTATAACTCCGCATGGTATGGCGGCAACAACTGCTATTAATTTAAATACTTGCATATAATTAACAGTAGGCTTTAGTAGAATCATCCAAACCCCTGTTATAAGAAATAAGGATGAAACAATAATTTCTGGAACTTTTATCCATTTTCTAAAGGAATCAAGCTGATTTTTTTTATTCATTAACAGCAGAATCATTTTTACAAAATAAATGATCAAAAATAATGTAACAACAAGTCTGTGGGTATGTAATAATCCAGTATACATTTTTAAAAGAATTTAAATTGGGTTAAAAAGCCCTCAAATATATCAATAGAAATTAGCATTAGATACTTCTGAAAAGTATTAAATATACAAATTTTTATATTTTTGTCGACACATTACTTTACTATAAAGAGGATCATTCTGTTGGCAATTGAATATTCTACTACTCTTGCTAGGCTTAGCGTAATAAGATATACATGAATGTTGCGTTTTAAAATTAAATTAAATTTCAAATGAAAAATATTTTTCTTGCTTTTATAATACTCTTTTCTTTTAAAACTTCTTTTGCTCAGGAAACCTTTCCTGTTAATGGAGTAAAAGACAAAAGAGATTTAATTTGGTATGCCTTTACCAATGCAACCATTGTTTCGGATTATAAAACAATACTCCCAAATTCAACTTTATTAATACGGGATGGAATAATTGTAGCTTCCGGTACTAAAGTAGCTATTCCTAAAGGTGCAGTTGTTATTGATTTAAATGGAAAATTTATTTATCCCTCATTTATAGATTTATACAGCAATTATGGTGTGCCCCAGGCAAAAGGAAAAGAAAAAAGAGGCCGGGGGGATGGTCCTCAGATGGAAAGCAGTCAGAAAGGACCATTTAACTGGAATGAAGCAATAAGGCCAGATAAAAGGGCCTCCTCTATTTTTAGAACAGAATTGAAGGAAGCCAAAGAAATACGGAATTTAGGTTTTGGTGTTGTTCTTACCCATCAAAAAGATGGTATTTCACGTGGTACTTCCTCTTTGGTTACCCTGGCTGATGGCTCTGAAAATTTTAACACCTTGCAGGGTGAAGCAGCAGCTCATTATTCTTTCAGTAAAGGAAATTCAACACAGGATTATCCTTCCTCTCTTATGGGTTCTATAGCTTTATTAAAACAAACTTACCTGGATGCACAATGGTATAATACCTTGCCCGAAAATAAAGAGTATAATATCTCTCTTGAGGAATGGAACAGAATTCAGAGCCTTCCACAGATATTTGAAGTAACAGATAAGCTTTCTGCCCTAAGAGCAGACAAACTTGGCGATGAGTTTGATGTTCAGTATATAATTAAGACCTCTGGTGACGAATACCAAAGGATTGAGGATATTAAGGCAATGAATTCTAAATTGATTGTCCCTATCGATTTTCCCAAACCTTATGATGTAGAAGACCCTTTTGATGCAAGAATTGTTTCTCTTGAAGATTTAAAACATTGGGAAATGGCACCCACAAACGCTGCCACTCTTGAGAAAAACAATATTGAATTTGCATTTACCCTGGCTGACCTTAAAGACAAGAATGATTTCTGGAAAAATATTAATAAAGCTGTAGCCCATGGTTTGAGCAAAGAAAAGGCCCTTCAGGCTTTAACTGAAACCCCTGCCAAATTATTAAAAATGGAAAACAAAATCGGAAGTTTAAAACCAGGGATGGTAGCTAATTTTATTATTACTTCCGACTCTCTTTTTACAGAAAAGAACATCATCTTTGAAAATTGGATACAGGGTCAGCAATATATTATTTATGACAGAACACTTGATGATATTCGTGGAGATTACAGCCTGAATATAGGGAAAGACCTTATTTATAAATTAAAAATTTCAGGTGAATTAAATAAGCCGAAAGCAGAAATTATTTATGCAGATACTACATTCAAGCCCAAAGTTGATTTACAAAGAAGCGGGGAACTTATTACTTTAAGTTTTAACACCGAGGATAAAAAAGCAAACGAAAGTATAAGGTTAAGCGGTAAAATCAACTTTAGAAGCGCAATTTGGGATGGAAAGGGACAATTAGAGGATGGAACATGGGTTAATTGGTCAGCAATTAAAAAACCAAAATTGGAAGCCAAAGCAAAAAGGGATACAACACATAAAAAAGCTGAAACTGGAAATATTAGTTACCCTTTTACTGCTTATGGCTGGAATGAACTGCCCCAAGCTAAAACCTACCTTATTAAAAACGCCACGGTATGGACCAATGAAAAGGAAGGTATTTTGAAAAACAGCGATGTTCTGGTTAAAAACGGCAAGATAGCGGGTATAGGAAATAATTTGGATACTACCGGGGCCATCATAATAGATGGAAAAGACAAACATCTTACAACTGGGTTAATTGATGAGCATTCACATATCGCAATCAGCAAAGGTGTAAATGAAGGCACACAGGCAGTAACAAGTGAGGTAAGTATTGCTGATGTAATTAATTCAGAGGATGTAAATATTTACAGACAGCTCTCTGGTGGAGTTACTGCTTCTCAATTATTACACGGCTCGGCTAACCCAATTGGTGGTCAGTCAGCTATCATTAAACTTCGTTGGGGAATGGCTCCGGAAGAAATGAAAATTAAAGGAGCTGATGGGTTTATAAAATTTGCTCTGGGTGAAAATGTTAAACAGGCAAATTGGGGAGACAGCTATCAAG
>JALYPI010000079.1 GCA_030856445.1 Bacteroidota bacterium | reverse complement strand
CATCTTAACCCCTCCCTCTCACAAAAGACTTGAAAAGACTGTTATTCCGACCGTAGGGAGGAATCTCATATATTTTACCGGACAACAGTGTTTTTTAATATCCAAGCCATGAATCATTTTAAATTTAAAACCAATATAAATTGTCAAAACTGTGTGGATTCTGTATCAACTGCTTTAGAGTCGGATAAGAGGATATTTGCTTTTAATGTAGATACAAATGATCCGGATAAATTATTAACAGTGGAAGGGGAATTAGAAAGTGCAGAAGTGATAATAAAAGTAGGGTCAGTAGGTTTTGATGCAGAGGAAATCCCATATAATTCCAAATAAGAGGTTTACAAATGGAAATTTTGTGAAAAGCAAGAGGCCTTAAAAAAGTATCTTAGACTGAAAATTTTTTGAATCAAACTTGATTTTTAATCAAATATTCAAAAAAACAGGAATAGATTCTATTCCTGTTTTTAATACAACTACTATTTCACCACTAATTTTAATCTTGTAATAGTGCTGCCATTTTCCATTTCCATTACATAAAATCCTGAAGAAAGATTTTCAATATTTATTTGCTCTGTATAGCTTCCTGCTTTTTCTATGCTTTTAATAAGTGAAGTTTTACCCATACCATCTACAATTCGTACTGTGGTTTTTTCATTTAAAAAGGTATTGGCAGAAAGAAATACACTGTTAGAGGCAGGGTTAGGATAAATTTTAAATGAATTGTTGCTGGCTTGAACCTCATTAATTCCAATACTTGCAAGGTTAATGTTTTTGCATATTTTGCCTTCACAACCATTAAAATTATAACCCGAAAGGCATACTTGATATATCCCTATTGTAGTATAGGTATGAGTAGGATTAGCAGATGTGCTGATATTGTTATCTCCGAATTGCCAGAAATATTCACCAGCACCTGTTGATCCATTCAAAAGCTTTATAGTGAAAGTGTCAGTATGAGAATAAGTGAATTCTGCCAGAGGTGTATCATAAACACTAATATTTTTTGTAATACTGTCTTTGTTTTGGAGATTATCAGTAACCACAAGTTTTACCATATAATTGCCTGGGAAAGCATAAAGATGTTTTGTATGTTGAAGCATGGAAGTGTCCCCATCGCCAAAATTCCATTTCCATTGCACAATCATTGTGCTGTCCGTGCTGGTAGAATGATCAATAAAAGATGCAGAGTCTGCAAAACAAATATTGGGAGCAACAAAGTTTGCAACAAAAGTATCTTGTCTTGCATATTCCCAAAAATCATCTAAATGACTGGAATTGGACAAGCCCGTTCCTATATAACCTTTGCTTCCAATTGAAAATCCTACAGCATTTTTTCTTGTAGTTCCTTGAAAATTTTGCATTTGATCCCAAGAATCATTAGAAGGATCATATTCCCAAAAACCATTGACAGTTGTTAAAGCATATCCTTTTTTATTTAGCACAAAAGCTGCTTTATTACTTTGAATCCCTCCTGGAAAGTCTACTTTTTGTGTCCAATTGTTTGTTGAAGGACTATATCTGTAAAAATTATTTGATGAATCTGCAGTACAAATATATCCTAAAGTATCAATTGAAAATCCAAAAGCTCCCAATCTTTTCGAAGGGAAATTTTTAATGGCTGACCAAGAGTCTGTAGCTGGATTGTAAAAATAAAAGCTATTAACAGCTCCTGAAGGTCCACTTCCTAAACCCATATATCCGTAACTGCCTAAAGCAAAACCTACAGCACTGTCTGCAGCATAAGGAAAATCCGCCTTTTGAATCCAGATATTAAAAGCGGGATTATATTGATAAAATTCAGCAAGAGGTGAACCATTGTTATCCCTGCCTGTTCCTATATAACCTAAAGAAGATGAAGAGAAGCCAACAGCATTTGTCCTGGTAAATCCAGGATAAGTAGCTTTTTGAGTCCAACTATCTGATAAGGGATCATATTCCCAGAAATCATTGGTGTAACTATTTGAACCTGTTTTCCCAAGACCTATATAACCCTTTGAATTAATTGAAAAGCCTACTGCCATACTTCTTTTATCCTCGAGAAGGTCAGCTTTTTGAACCCACTCTCCCTGCCCAAAAGCAGTGGTGGTAAGGTAAGCAAACAAAGTTGCTAATAAATACTTTAATATACCTGCAAACTTTAAAGAGTATTGTTTTTTCATATGGAGAAGATTTAATTCACAAAGAATATAAAGTTGAATTAGATAAAACTTTGCCATTGTTTTTCATTTCTTGATTAATTTGAAAAATGGATTAAAGTTGAAGGAGAAGTATAATTTCCAAATTTTTTTATTGTGGAAATACAAGGACCTTTTGGGGAGAGAATGTATCAATAATTTATTTTTAAGCTATCAAGTTCTGATATTGTAATGGTAGGGGGGAAAAATCCGTTTTTTATTTTTTTGACAGCTAAATTTGCAGTTATCATAGCCTCATCTTCTGATTTAAAGGATTTTATTCCTGAAACCGCAGGAATATTCTCCTGATTAATAAGTATTTTTTCAGAATTGAAAATTTTGTAACCCCAACCAGTAGCGGTTTGAAAAGTTTCCACTTTATAAATTTTCTTGTTTTGTTTTTCACCTTGCTCCTGCTCACTTGCTTTTGAAAAAAAATAAATAGAAGAAATCAGAAAAATAAGTGCAAGAAGGGCTGTAGCTTTATTTGGCGGTACTATTTCTGTTATTTTCATCAGACGATAATTTTAATAAAAAGACGATTTAAAGGAGTTTTTCATGTAATTTAAATTAGATGATAAACCAAATATCATTCCCTTAGATAAAATGATGTTTTTTATTTTTCACTCATTTTATTTATCCACTAGGACATCTTTATTTAAATACTTATGGTAAATGAGTTGTTCTGTAGCAAACAGAAGTCTTAAATGAACCAAGGGAAAAATAAGGATGATAAATGATTTTTTAAGTTTCAGAAAATCCTATTATTTATGATATTTATAGGTTCTAATAATTTAATTCCATTTTTTAAAATTATTTTAACATTATCAAACTTTATGAGAAAAATTAAAAAAATACATAATCCTCATTATGCTCCTATTGCGGATCTTATCACTTATTCTGCACTTCCTTCTAGGGAACTAGAGCAAATCGATCCTTTTTTATTCCTTAACCATCACGGACCTCAGGTTTATCCTCCAAATAACAATGGTCCTCCTTTTGGGCCTCATCCACATCGGGGAATGGAAACTGTGACTTTTATCCTATCAGGGGATGTTGAGCAGGTGGTGTGCAGTACATGTCTGCAGGAAAAGGATTAATTCATGCAGAGGTATCCTCAAATGAGTTTAAGCAGAAGGGAGGGGAGCTTGAAATACTTCAGTTGTGGATTAACATGTCAGCCAAGGACAAAATGACTGAGCCTCATTATTCAAGGCTGCAAAAGGAAGAAATTCCTAAAATATTACTTGATGATGGTAAAGTGCATATGGAATTGTTATTCGGGGAAACAGAAGGAAAAAAAGGTCCTTTTACTTCTCCTGCCAATGTTTTTCTGAGCACTGTTTATTTTACTGAAGCAGGAGCATTAACAATACATGCACCTAAGGAGCATAATGTTTTCTTTTATGTGGTAAAAGGAAGGTTAATGGTGAATGGTTCAGAAGCAGAATTCAGGCAATTGGTTGAATTTAACAATGATGATGATAAAATTGTAATTGAAGCCTTAATTGACAGCACTCTATTTTTAGGACATGCCTTGCCCTTAAATGAGCCTTTGGTTGCCCAAGGTCCTTTTGTAATGAATACCCAGGAGCAAATTACTCAAGCATACAGCGACTATCGAAATGGTCTGTTTGGTGTTTGGGAAGAGTGATGGATTGCTAAATAAAACAAGGATAAATTTCTTTAGCTTTTATTGTTTTTTAATGGTTTATCTGATGTAAAGGAAATTTAAATTAATTATTATTCCCTTTTTAATCACAAAGGATAGAATTAATTCTGTTGGTTATTCGGAATTGCATCAACAAAATAATAAGATTGTTATCAAGAGGAAAATATGTAACCCTTTACAATAGACCTTGAGATGTTATTATGTCTATTTAAAATGTAATTAAATGGAGGAAAAAAATTGTAAATTTGTAAACGTTGTAAATTAAATAACACCATATAATAAGGGCCTTGGAGAGGTCAATCATATATTCTATTTATATAAATTCATTAGTCAGAATTTCAAAAAATAAATCTAAATAAATTTATCTGAAAAATTAAACACAGAAAAGATGTGGAAATGGATAATATAATTTTAGCAATACACGGAGGCTCAGGAAGAATAGATCCTAGGCCTATTCCATCTGAAAAAGAAAAAAGATACAAGGATAAATTAGAAGAAAGTTTATTATCAGGCTATGCAATTTTAAAAGCAGGAGGATCTTCACTTGATGCTGTGGAGGCTGCAATAAATATTCTTGAAGATTCTGGCTTGTTTAATGCAGGCAAAGGCGCAGTTTATAGTTTTGAAGATATTAATGAACTTGATGCATCTATAATGGATGGAAGAACATTAAAAGCAGGATCAATTGCAGGAGCGAAAACCATAAAAAACCCGATTTCCGCAGCCCGTTCTGTTATGGAAAAATCCTCTTATGTAATGTTAACAGGAAATGGTGCAGACCAGTTTGCACTGGATAATAACCTTACAAGAGTTGATCCTGGTTATTTTAAATCCTCTGAGCGTTGGAGCCAGCATCTTAAATCAAAAAAAGAGCAATTGGAACCAGGGAAGTTCGGAACTGTAGGTGCCGTAGCATTGGATAATACAGGTAATCTTGCTGCAGGCACTTCAACGGGGGGAATGATGCACAAAAAATATGGCCGCGTTGGCGATTCCCCTATTATTGGCGCAGGAACCTATGCTAATGAACATTGTGCTGTTTCCTGCACCGGTCATGGAGAGTATTTTATCTGCAGCGCTGCTGCTCACGATATTTGTGCATTAACTGAATATTCGGGTCTCACAATTCAGAATGCAGTGGAGCATGTTGTTCATAAAAAAATTGCTTCAAACGGAGGTAAAGGAGGAGTAATCGCTTTAGATGCAAAGGGTAATGTTGGTAACACTTTCAGCACAGATGGAATGTTCAGTGGATGGATTACATCAGATAGAAAGCTCACAATCAATGTTTGTAATATGATTGTTGAATAACTTCGAAGAATTTTCTTGTATTTAATTAAATACTTTTCTGAATATCTATTAGAGATAAACATTCTATAAACAGTGCTGACTGCAAACAGATTACCTTATTAGTGTCACATGTCCTTCTGTTCTGAACGGAATTCCGTTAAAACGTTTTCCTGAGCATAAATAGATGTACACTCCCTGAGGGGAATCCAATCCTGCAAATTTTCCATCCCACCCTATGTTTATATTAGAGGAATGAAAGATTTCTGCTCCCCACCGGTTAAAGATTCTTAAATCATATTCACTTATTCCTTCTCCATAACCTAAAAATACTTCATTTAACCCTTTCCCATTAGGGGTAAAGGCATTTGGAAAATAAATAACAAATTCGGGGTTTACTCTTATTTCCTTGTACGCAGTATCGCTACAACCATAGCTGTTGTATACTATAAGCATGGTCTCATAGTATCCTGAATCAGTATATGTATGATAAGGATTTGCTTCTTGAGAAAAACCAGAATCTCCAAAATTCCATTGGAATTGGTATGCATCAACTGATTGATCATAAAAACGGAATAAAGGTTCAAATATGGACGCTTCCTCCGGTGTTACAATAAAATTCGCAGTAGGTTCGGTATGAACCAGAATATGGTTATTCAAAACAGTTGTTGCTGAACATCCCTGTGCCGAAGTTACGGTAAGTCCAATATCATAATAGCCAGGTAAGGTGTACTCATGAACAGTTGTTTCTCCAATTGCAGTACTTCCATCCCCAAAGTCCCATTCCCAGTTAATATTGTTGCCTGATGTAATAGAGGAAAAATCGCTTAAAGAGGTTGAAAGAGGGGGGCAGCCCTGAGCATTTAAAGAATTGAAATTTACAACAGGCAAGGGGTAAATTATTATATTGACCTGGTCAGTACTGATACAGTTATAAATATTTGTAAGAGTTACCGAATAGCTGCCAGACTGACTAACTGAATAAGTAGGGGAGCTGCTTCCGTCCTGCCACTGATAAACTGTTGCATTACCGGGATTTAATACAAAAGGACTATAATAGCAAATTGCAGTATCACTGCCCAAATTGGCCACAGGATTTGGATTTACTGTAACCTGAACCTGGTCAGAATTTTTGCATCCATTATTATCAGTTATTTCTGCAGTATATAGTCCTGATGTTGAAATATTAATGGTTTGAGTTATTTCTCCTGTACTCCAACTGTATGCAGAAAATCCGGTGCCAGCATCAAGAATTGCCTGATTTCCGTCACACATAATTTGATCAGCCCCTAAGTTAATCTGGGGCAAAGGGTTGACAAAGACAATAATATAATCAGTTTCCTGACAGCCATTATTGTCTGTAACTGTAACAGAATAAGTCCAGGAATTGTTAATACTTAATGTTGGAGTGGTAACACCGTTGCTCCATAAATAGGAATCGAAAATTCCTGGATTTAAAACAACAGTTGAATCTGCACATATTGTTGGATCAGGTCCAAGATCAGGCGCTGGCAAAGCATAAAATGTAACATAAGTGCTGTCCTGTGCCTGACAGCCATTGATATTTGAAACAGTAACAACGTAGTTGCCAGAAACCGTAGGAGAAATGGTTTGGGTAAGTTCTCCTGAATTCCAATTGTATGAAGAAAATCCCGGACCTGCATCAATTGTTAATGGCTGACCATCGCATGCTGAAGCAGTTGGAGGCAATGAAAGGTTGGGGTTTGAATGCACTATGACTAAAACAGTATCTGATGATTGACAAGAATTGGCATTAGTAATTGTTACAGCATAATTTCCTGTGGTTGTTACATTAAGAGTTTGAGTTGCATCCCCCGAGTTCCATAGATAGGAAGACATTCCCGGACCAGCGTCTAAAACAACAATACTTCCTGCACATACCTGGGTGTCTAATCCGAGACTCAGTGGAGGTAGAGGATTTACTGTCAAGAACATAGTGTCGCTGTTTTGGCAGCCGTTGCCATCGGTAACGCTTACCCAGTACGTACCCTGGGTATCTGCAATAATAGTTTGGGAGCTTTCATTTGTGCTCCATGAATAATTTGCAAAGCCTGGCCCCGCATCAAGAACCAAAGTGCTTCCCTGACAAAGGGCAGTGTCTCCTCCAAGGTTAACTACAGGCAAAGGATTCACAATTATTTCAACAGAATCAATTATTGAGCAGTAGTTAGAATCAAATACTTCAAGACCACATTCAAAAGTAACTAAGGGAATCAATGAAATGGAGGCTGAAGTACTGCCGTTATTCCATTGATAGTCATATGGCGTAGTCCCTCCAGAAACAGCAGTTGTAACTATTATAGTGTCCCCGGAGCAAATTGGGTTTTGTGAAGCTGTGAGCGTAAGTGTGAGGGGTGGAGGTTCGTTAAGGGTAATGGTTTCAGTTTTAAAACAGCTTTTTGTACAGGAGGTAAAAGAAATGTCATCAATTGCAAAATCATTGCCCGATAACTGTAAATTGAGATTTGTTATACAGATGGTTGCGCTTGTGTTGCTGCCAGAATTCCATGAAGAATAAAATTGATCCCATTGATTAACATTTGATGGCGCGTTAAAAATGTTTCCAACCATAACTCCATTTATTGAAAACTGAAGTTCAGCCAGATTTACCGGAACGCAGGTAGCAACCCAGCAGGAAAAATTATAATCAGTATTAGGTGTTACGTTAATTGTTTGGCACCAGATGTCGTTTATGCTGCTTGAACCATTAATAATCATAAAATTCCCGGTACCGGTAGTATGATCAACACCAATAAAGGAATTGTGATAAGAAGATGCATCGGTTCCAACTGCATACATTCCCTCTCCTAGGCAATTTGGTGTATTACAATTAATATAGGAGGAAGTAAAGCCTGTATTTCCCTGGCTGAAATCCCCATTTACAACAAGTTCGATTGCCGAGGGTTGGCAGCTATTATCTGTTACTGTTACCTGATATGTGCCTGCGGGAAGATTGCTTGCCATTGCCGTTGATTGTGGAGGTGTAGTATTCCACTCATAAGAATAGCCTGGTGTTCCTCCCTGTGCCGTTACTGAAGCACTCCCATTGTTTTGTCCATAGCAGGAAATATCCTGCGTTGAAGTATTAAGGATTATTTCTGTAGGTTCGGTAATGCTTATGTTTTGAGTTACAATGCAGTTAGGATTAGATGCAGTGTAAACGGTATAATTGCCGGCAGGAACATTAGGAAAAAGAGAGGAGCTTTGGTAATTTATACCATCAATGGAATAGGTATATGGAGTGTAGCCCCCGGTTGCATTTACTTGAATTAAACCAGAATTTGTCCCAAAGCAGTAAGCATCGGTTCCGCTTACACTGGTACTTAGCACAGTGGGATTGCTACAGCTGAGGTTGTTCTGTAAGGTGGCACCATTTAAAACTGTTCCATCAAAAGTTGGGTTTCCCTGCAGGTTGAGATAGTTTCCGTCAAATTTATAATAGGCCAGCAATCCTGGTTGTGTAGTAGGGGTAGGAAGAGTGTTCATGTTTGCCTGAATTTGGGCCTGGGTTCTTGCTACATTCCATATGCGTACTTCATCTATATAGCCATTAAAGGCCTCACATTGGCAACTTGACTGATTTCCTATGGCAGTTATAAGATTGTTTTGAACCATATTGCCGGTCCAGGGCATGGTTCCGGTCAGACATCCATTTACGTAATAACTTAGGTTTTGTCCATCATAAGTAGCCGCTAAATGATAACATTCATTTAAGTTTAGGGTTACCCCGGAGGAAGCAATCCCTGAAAAATTTGCAAAGCCACTAGTTGTCGAAATTTCAAAACTTCCAGGCCGGAATAAATAGTTTACATCAGCTGGGTTGGTATGTTTAGAAACTATATTCACTGAAGGTCCTGTCATAGTGATAATGGCTTCCACAGTAAGCTGATCGCCTGCTACATCAAGATCTCCAATATTCACCCAACCAGTTGCTGAGGTGTTATAAAGAGATTGAGCATTTAATCCAAATGAAAAAAGAATAAAAAAAACAGGGAATAACTTTTTAATCATATTGTACTTTAACTATTATGAAGACAGTTGTTTATCAAATAAGTTGCCTGCTAAATTTAGGAAAAACAGGATGCTTAGAATTTGAATAAATGAGTGAATAGTTTAATTGTCATATTAATTCATAGAGCCAAACGCTTTATTAAAGGCTAAATTAAATGTTTTTATCTTAAATACAATTAATCTTCTAATTTTAAAACACCTATATTTGATTTATGAAAATACATTTAGCCCTATTGCTGGCTTTTTCAACGGTTTCTTTTCCGTTTGCTTCATGTGAAACAGAGACTTACTATCCTCTAAAGACAGATTCAGTTCGGACATCCTCAGGTGTCAAGTATCTGATCATTCACCAAAGCCATTCAAAGATAGATTTTGTGATCATAAGGCCCGATGTTAAAGATGAAAACATCCTGCTTTCTGTTGCAGGCGCTTTTACAAGGCTGGATGATGACAAGGTGGATGGATTATTTATAAATGGGGGAAAGCTTGGGAACTTCGACAGAATCAATAAAACTTTAGGAGGAGGAATTTTGTTTGTTCATGGAAAGGCTAAAATTTTCCCAACGGAAAAG
>JALYPI010000056.1 GCA_030856445.1 Bacteroidota bacterium | reverse complement strand
CTTAAAAAAGCCCGTTGTTTTTATGAACTAGATGATTATCCTCAAGCTGTTAATACCTTAGGCAGAGTTAGCTATTATGATTTGTCGGATACCTTACTTACAGAAGTTTATTATAAATCTGCTCTTTATGCATACTTAGGCTCTGACTTCACAAATGCCGAATCTCAGTTGCTGCAATTGGATTTTTATGTGGAAAATATCAAGCTAAAACAGGAATCCCTATATCTGCATATACTTGTTTTAAATGAGCTGCAAAAATGGGATAAGGCAAAAAATAAATTAATTGAGCTTGTTGAAAATTCAGAAATTAGTGAACAAGAGAAAACATTGCAAAGGGAAATGGCAGAAGATATTTACCATGAAAATAATATTCCTGAACTAAAAAGCATTGCTAAGGCTCAAAAATTAGCTTCTTTTTTACCTGGGATCGGACATTTTTATGCCGGGTATTATGGTGAGGGAATTGTAAATGCGGGCTTTCAGGTTGTGTTTTTAGGACTAACCGCTTATGGAATCTACGCCAAATATTATATAACCGCATTGGCTATGCCTTTTACATTTTTTCAAAAATTTTACACAGGGGCAATGCCAAGACTTGAATATCTTGTGAATAAAAGAAATTATGAAGTAAGCAGGCTATATAATAATAAGTTAAAATTGGTAATTCTTGAGATTACAGAAAAGAACAGTTCCCAATGAAATTACACTATTTTTTTCGATCTAAAAAAATAGTGTAAACCACCTCAATTATTAAAGTTTATAAATTGCTAAACATATTATAAGTTAACATCAGGTGTATGTTGTGATTGTTTGCGATTCTATTACCATCAGTGTTTACAATCAAATGATTTAAATAACCTAACTGAATAGCAGAGTTTTCGGTAAACTTATATCCTAATCCCAAATAAGACCGGTTTTGATCAAATATATTATACTGAACATTTCCAAAATTAATAAAGGATTCGTTGGACAGGGCCAAGAATAATGTATTGTCCTTCATTGTGCTTTTACCCAAAGGAACTTGAATTAAAAAACGGTAACGAAAGCGGTTTAAAAAATCATAATCAGTACCAGGGGTTAAATTATCCGGAATTTCGGTTTGTTCAATCCACCTTTGTTCTAGCCTATATCGGTGAATTAAAATTAGTTTTCCAACCTTTGAGCTATTTAATAATTGCTGCCATATCCGTTGTTCATTTTTTTCATAAACCACATTTTCCTTTCCTGGCCAGGCTCTAACAAATGCATATCCTAAAGTTATGGAAGACTTGTTATCAAAATAATAATCTATTCCTGTTCTAAAGAGTAATTGTTGAGGATTTAACATTAAATCAGATCTTCTAATTCTTGCCTCCATGGTATAACCCCACTTTTCTGACAGTTTAGGACTGTTTGCTAATTCCAACCAGGTGTTTTTCTGATTATTAATTTCCCTTTTTAATTCTTGAGAAAAAACATTTCCAAGGGAATAAAAAATCAGTAAAAAGAAAAAAAGCAGGGATTGAATTTTCATTGTCTAGACTATAAAATGATGAACATAAGCAACTTTTTCAGATGATATGCAATAATGAAATGCTTTTTACAAATAGAAATAATCAGTTCGAATTGCATTAGGTAAAGCAATATACAAAATTTAATATCAGAATATAAAAAAATGCGAATATTATTTTTAATTTTTAAAATACAAAACACTAAATTTAGTGGTCATTTAAAATGCCAAAAGGGAATATTTTAGCATATGGGAAGTATATGTCAATTGGGTATTAAAGGTAATATTAAATTAACATTGCTGTTATATTATATGCTTATTTTTGAATTTGAATATTAAAGCATATTTTTAAACTTTACATTGAACATTGAGGATGACAGAAGAGAAAATAAAAATTTTACTTGTAGATGACGAGCCAGATATACTGGAGTTTATAAAATACAACCTGGAAAAAGAAGGTTTTCAGGTCTACACTGCAAGTAATGGCAAGGAGGCAATAGAATTGGCAGAAAAAATCATCCCCTCATTGTTTATTTTAGATGTAATGATGCCAGATATGGATGGGGTAGAAACGTGTAGTAAAATCAGAGAAAACCCCAAATTCAATAATAGTTTAATTGCTTTCTTAACTGCCAGAAACGAAGATTATACACAAATAGCAGGTTTTGAAGCTGGAGCCGATGATTATATTCCAAAACCAATTAAGCCACGTGTACTCGTAAGCAGGGTGAAAGCATTGCTTCGCAGAACAACAGGAGGAACCAATGAAGCAATTCAAACTCCACCTGATTTAGGAGGAATTGTAATTGACCGGAATAAATATGTGATTTTTAAAGATAATGTTGAAATTAATTTGCCAAAAAAAGAGTTTGAGTTATTGGCACTGCTGGCATCTAAGGCCGGGAATGTTTTTACACGCGAGGTAATCTTGGAAAGAGTTTGGGGAGGGGAGGTAGTAGTTGGGGATCGTACTATTGATGTCCATATTCGAAAACTTCGTGAAAAATTAGGTGAAGATTATATAAAAACAATTAAAGGAGTAGGGTATAAGTTTGATTTTCGTTAACGTTTACTTGCCAGGTTTTTACATTTTAGTAAGTTTGTTTAGTTTTCTATAATTAAATTTTGTCTTCTCTTGAAATCTTTGACTCCCAAAAAAGTAGCTGTTTTAATTGCAAGTGCTTTCCTTTTAATTTTTTTAATTTTTCTTTCAGTTTTAGTTTCCTTTGATTTTGCAAGTCAAAATGTTCTTTTGACTGGGATAATTGCCGGGATACTCCTTTTTCTTTTTTCTTTTTTTATCTCTCAATACCTGATAGAAAGATTTATTTACAGAAAAATCAAGATAATCTATAAAAATCTGCACAGTTTAAAAATCAATAAGGCTAATTTCCCGGGTTCTCTTAATATGGATGTGGACATTTTAAATCAAATTGATATGGATGTTGTAAACTGGGCAAAGAGCAGTAAAAAAGAAATAGAAGACCTAAAAAGCCAAGAGGAATACAGGAAAGATTTTATTGGAAATGTTTCTCATGAATTAAAAACCCCGATTTTTAATATTCAGGGATATATTTTAACCTTGCTTGAGGGAGGGTTGGAAGATGAAAACATCAACAGGAATTATTTAATCAGGGCTGAAAAAAGCGTTGAAAGAATGATAAACATTGTAGAAGATCTGGATACCGTTACAAAACTGGAGACCGGTCAATTAACAATGGAATTTATCAAATTTGATATTGTTGATGTTGTCAAGGATGTAAGTGAAATGCTTCAATTGAATGCAAAGCAAAAAGGTGTAGCATTTAAAATCAGATTAAAAAACGAAAAACAAATACTGGTAAAAGCAGATAAAGACAGAATCAGGCAAGTTTTAACTAACCTATTGCTTAACTCAGTAAAATATGGAAAAAAAGATGGAACAACAGAAGTAAATTTTTATGATATGGAAGAGGATGTTTTAATAGAAATTTCAGATAATGGAATGGGCATTCCATCTAAACATCTTCCACATTTGTTTGAAAGATTTTACAGAGTTGATAAAAGCAGATCAAGAGAATCCGGAGGTTCTGGCTTAGGTTTGGCAATTGTTAAACATATTATGGAAGCCCATAATCAGTCAATTAATGTGAGAAGTACAGAAGGAGCAGGATCAACTTTTTCATTTACATTAAAAAAAGCGAAATAATTGAATAGTAAGGCCTGTTTTGCTTATTTTTGTACTGTTTAATTAAATCTTCATGGTTTATGTCCTTACGGATAATTCTTTTCTCTATTTTATCCTTTTTTTATACTTCAGGATTTGCACAGATATTTGATACTATTGCTGCAAGTTTTCATCATAAGCCTCATTTTGAAATCAAATTAGATACTCGTAATTCATTTATTACTACCCAAAGAGCCAAAATTTTTGGATTAAAAATGGGTTTTGAATACAATGAAACAGTAAAATTGGGAATCGGATACAATCAGCTTACATCTACCATTACAAGAGAAAAAGCTATACTGAATGGTTTCCAGGAAATTGATAAGGTGCAGTCTGCCTTGAAATTTGTTTATGTTTCTCCTTATTTTGAATATGTATTCCACCGTAATAAAAAATGGGAGCACACTATTCCACTGCAATTAGGATTTGGGAATTCCTGGTATGAATACAAGCATGAAGGCAAGAAGATACGTGAAAACTACAGGCCTATTATACTTTATGAGCCTGCAATGACTACTCAATATAAAATTCTACCTTGGATAGGAGTTGGGGTTGGACTTGGTTATAGAATTCTTTTGTTGAACAATAGAAGCATTGATGAAAATTTCAATTCCCCAATCTATGTTTTTAGAGTTAAAGTTTTTTTAGGCGAAATTGTTAAAGCAATAAAGCCCAAAAAAGATCAAAACAATAAGTAGGTTGAAGCTTTTTTAATAACTTTGTATCATACTTTATACCCCATATGAATAACAT
>JALYPI010000054.1 GCA_030856445.1 Bacteroidota bacterium | reverse complement strand
GTATAGCCACATATGGCTATATTTGAAGGATAGGGCTAAAAACAGGGATTAAGGGGTTAAAATTAGACCTGGTCGGACAACAAAAAACAAGTACAAGGGCCCTGTAATACAATAAATTACAGGGCCTTTTTATTTACCCGACCACAGAATTACCTACACTTTCCCGCTGTTAATAGGCTGCATTGTTCGACTTTATCTTTGAATCAAATGAAGGTCAATTTTTATTTAACAAAATCTAAAACGCAATTTAAACCCGTTAAACTGTTTATCTCACTGCAAGGAAGAACAGAGGTCAATACCAAGGTTAAGGTCCTGGCATCAGACTGGGATTTAAAAAAACAACGTATCAAATCAAAGGTCATCGGATCGGGTGAGATAAATCAGATTTTAGACAATCTTGAATTAAAGGCCTGGATTGTTTTTAAAGAATTATCAGAAAAGGGATTTCCGAATTATAAAGATATTGTTTCAGCCCTGCTTTATAAAGAAGATAAAAAAACCGTAATCGAATGGTTTAATGAATTTATTAACGAGTCTAAAACAAGGATTAGCTCTGTAACCGGAAACCTTATTGCACCTTCTACTATTGTAAAGTATGAAATTTGCAAGGTTCATTTAATGGAGTTTGAGAAAAAAACGAAATACCCCTTAACGGTTGAAAACATAAATGAGAATTTTTATGAAAAATTTAGAAGGTATATTTTAGAAAAAGGAAACTGCTCAAACTCTTTTTATGACATGATTAAGTACGTTAAGAGTTTCTGTAAGTGGCTTCAACGGAAAGAAAAAACGCTATCCAATGATTTTAGATTCTTTGAACGACATGAAAAATATGCTGATGCAAAACCATTGAAGGAACGAGAATTAAATAAACTTTATAATTCTGTGCTGATCGGGTATAAAGAAAAAGCAAGGTTAATATTTCTTTTTCTTTGTTCAACCGGAATGAGAATTTCCGATTATAATAAGTTAAAGGAGCTTCATATTGATGGCGAGTTTATAATTTTTAACTCTCAAAAAACAAACAGCAAATGCTTTATTCCATTTTTTGATGACCTTTTTTTTAAACCAGTTCAAATCTTAGCTGAAATGAAAGAGAAGTTCGGAGAATACCCGGTTATCTCAGGCCAGAAATTAAATACTTATCTTAAAGAAGTATTCCTAGATTTAAGTTTAACGCGGATCATTCCAACCTCCAAGACTGGGAGAAAGACTTTTGCAACCTTAAAACTACTTCACGGGGTACCTGCAGAGATTATTATGAAGTCCACCGGACACAAGACCAGGTCCTCGTTTGATGCTTATGTGGGTATTGACACTACCGATATATTGAAGCAATACAAAGATAAGGCGGTTAATTTAAAGGTGGGATAATAAAGAAGCCCCGATTGCTCAGGGCTTCTTTCCTCTAAAAACCAGCTATGATCTCTTTGAGATTTGACAAAGATATTGAATTATTGAAAAATGGCAAATTATTTTTAGGCTAGTCTTTAAATAGATTAGCGGAAGATTGTTTTTGTATAATGAATTCTTTTATTTTCTCTGCTGACAAATCATCTATAAATCTCTGTATTTCCTCGTTTGAATTAAATACAAAAGCAACGCCATCAATATTCATAAATTGGTTTTTTGAAGACTGAAGTTCATTAGATCGAATCAATAAAAGGTAATCAACAACTCCATTGCTGTTCACTATTTTAAAATCAAATTTCAGTGTGGTGGTGGCATCAAAATGGTAATCGCTCCCAAATAAAAAATAACCCATTGGATTAAATTTATAAGTCATTTCCTTTTCCTCAAGTATAGTTACTTTGTTTGCCTGTGCGGTTTTAACCCATTCGTTATACTTAACTTTAGCCTCAGAAAGAGTTTTTAAAAAGGAAATATGATCCTTTTCGTTATATGTAATACCTACATTGTCCTTATGCAGCTTGTCTAATGAATACATATCAATATACATGGAATAATGTGATGTGTCTTTAATAGAAATTGACGTTTTAAATGTTTTTCCTAGATAGGCGGAGTTGTAAGGCGTAAAATTAATCTGCCCCTTCATTTCTAGGGAGGTTATTATTGCAATAAAAAAAATGATCTTTTTCATAATTGTTATTTTAATTTTTTAGTTAATATTTCTAGGTCTTTACCCATTTTTAATATCTGATCTTCGTAGCTCCTTTTGTATCCTACGTTTTTACTAATCTTTGTAGTAATAAGAAATATATGCTTTATATCCTCCTTAAGCACATCTATATCATCGTACCCATTATTATCACTTCTAAGAATTACCATGTCTGGATTATCCTTATTCTTAATTATTCTTTTTAGGAGCAATCCTCCATCGCCAATATCTAATATATAAGGCTCTCCAAACCTAATGTATTTAGTGGTCATTAACATCCTGCATCCTATGTGATCTCCATTGGAAAAAGTTGGATACATTGAATCCCCATCAACTTCAAAAACCCATTGAATCCCATAGTATTCAGGGGGTAATTTAATTTCTTGTAGTCCATTTTTAAAGGTTGGATTTGAAAAAGAACTTAAAAACCCTGCTTTTACTGTTTCCGGGACATATCTGATTGTTTGCTCCTCATCTTCTCTATTCAGGCTTTGCGCCTTAGAGTGCCCTAGTCCGCTTGACACTTTGTCTTTAACCGCTTCTAAGTCAATTTCTAGCTTATTGTTTACCTTTTTGACAAAATCCTGATCTAAAGGGGTTTTCCTGATGGCATTGTAAAGTGTCTGGCGTGCCATTCCGAGTAATTCGGCTGCCTCTTCCATAGTGTGACCGGCTCCCTTAATTAAATTTTTAATTTTCTTCTCTTGATTATCAGACATATAGATAATTTTCTAAAAAATATTTATAAGTGCGTTTTTGAGGATTGGCAACTTCTATTTTTGTCACCAGAAATGTAGTGTCTTTTTTTGATTCAGAAGCTACAGTGAAATAGTCTGGGGATATTGAAATTACATTCATTTCATCCTTAGCGTCTCCTTTTTCATCAATAGCGCTATAACAGAAAATCCTTATGGTTTCGGCCTGGGCGCTTAGATTTAAGGAATAACAC
>JALYPI010000291.1 GCA_030856445.1 Bacteroidota bacterium | reverse complement strand
ATAATTTATCTATTTGATTATCAGATAAATATACAAATTAATAAGCTCCTAAGCAATACATAAATAATTGATTATCAAATAGTTATTAACATTTTAACCTTTGAATTTTTAATGCGTCTGCCCTGTTGCTTAAATCTTAATTACATGTTATTCATTTGTAACAGCCAGAAGTAGTACCTTAATAACTCCCTTCCTAAAAGACTTAAAAAGTTCATCATTATGACATTAGGGAGGAACCTTAATATATTTAACTGACAAAGGTGATTTGTTTTAATAATTTAAAAAATACTAATGGGATAAAACAATAATAACCTTCAATGAATTTATTCTTAATCAAGAATAGGAAGAAATAGACGAATTACTTTAATAATATGCTAGGCTTTAATGAATAAAAAAAGCAGTAAAAAAACAAGTCTAAATAATCTTTATTCTACTTATAAATTTACCTCCTTACAATGGAAAAAAGATAAAAGGTCTAGCCATTGATGATTTCACCACCATTTGGATGCAGTACCTGTCCTGTAAAGTAGGCAGAATCATCGCATGCCAGAAAAACAAAGCTAGGGGCAATCTCAAAGGGTTGAGCTGCCCGCTTCATGGGTACCTGTGAACCAAATACAGCAACATAATCCTTATCAAAAGAAGCAGGGATCAATGGAGTCCAAACAGGCACTGGAGCTACTCCATTTACCCTTATCCCTTTTTCTGCTAAGTTTTTGGCTAGAGAACGTGTAAATGAAACGATGGCTCCTTTCGTGGAAGCATAATCGATTAAATGATGGCTGCCCCTATAGGCTGTGACAGAAGTTGTGTTTATTATTGCTGAACCCTCTTTCATAAATGGCAATGTGGCCTGGGTTAAATAAAAAAAGGAAAATACATTAGTTTTAAAAGTTTGCTCAATTTGTTTTGAAGTTATGTGTAAAAAATTGTCCTGTTGAAATTGAACAGCAGCATTATTAACCAAAACATCTATTTTTCCAAAACTGCTTATTGTTTTTTTAACTGCTTTTTTACAAAATTCCTCATCCCCGGCATCCCCAGGAATTAATAAGCATTTTCTATTCATACTTTCAATTCTTAGCTGGGTTTTCTTTGCATCTTCATCTTCTTTTAAATAAATCTTTTTTTCTCCCTTTTTCTTCATTGGGTAGATAAATAAGGACTGTTAAAAGAATCAGTATTTAATCCATTTAATAGGTTTGCATTAAAATTTTCTGCGAATGGAAGAATTTATTCCTCTTATTAACAGTCCTTTTTTTATACTTTAAATATTTACCAGTGATTTTTCTGCTATTTGACTGAAGATTTTTTCAATATGTTCTTCCTCATCAAGTGTTGCTTGGATAAGCTCTGAAATATCTTTATTTTGAATATTATCCGAATAAGTTCTAAGGCTTTTATAGGTAGAAATTTCCAGATGTTCCATCTTTTGAACAAGGGTAAGCATATTTGCATCCTTAATGGCAGGTTCTTTGTTCTCCTCAATTATTCCTTGTACCTCCTGGCAAAGTTCATCCATTGGTTTATTAGTTTCACTTTTGGGAGTTGTATCAAGTAATCTGTATATCTCTTCTATTCTGTTAATATGAACTTCAGTGATGTCTAAATGGTCATCAAGCATTTCACGTAATTCTTTGCCTGAAGAAGCCTGTACTAATTCAGTAAGTATTTTCACATGCATTGTTTCCATGCTAAATGCTTTGGATAGTTCAGCTAGAAATAAATTCTTAAAAGAATTATCCTCTTCATTTATTGCTTGGTTACTGTGGTTATTTGTATTTGTCATAATTGAAAAATTTGTCTATTAATACTATTTCTTATTTCTTTTTTTCTGATTTTCCCTTTAAATCGTTTGCAGTTTTAAAACTGCCCTTTGAAGATGTAATTCCTTTTCCAGTTTCTTTTAAATCCTCATCAATCAAGGGTTTTTCATCTTCTTGATTCTTTTTACCTGTCTTTTCATATTTCTTATTTCGATCTGCCATACATTATATAATAATTTCAAAAGATTAGTATTAAATTATTTATCACTTATTATCTTACTTTGTTGTTATTCATTTTATTAAAATTGTTTACTAAAAGTCTTTAGTAATTCGAATCTGTTTTTTTAATTCTTTCACTACTAAAAACAGCGGTTAATGATTTAGTAAATTCATGCCGTTTTTAAATAAAAATTAAAATAATGCTAAAACCACTTATTTACTCCTTGATTTATTTATATCTTCCTTAATTTCATTTTTGTAACCTGAGCAAATTATTCTACAACAGGTAGAAGTTTTTTCCAAATTCATCAGTTCATTGATACTACCATTTCTCCATGAAAGAATTCATCCTGTTGATCATTAATCCAAATTTCAATTACCATGCATTCATGGAATTGAATAAAGTTAAATAGTGTTTTTGATAATATTAGTGAATTCATAATCCAATTTAATTTTTCATCCATAAAAGAAAAACATAAATTGCATTCTAAAATATTATGCCTTTAAAATCATTTTAAAATAAAATAAAATAAAAAAAACATAATCTCTTGATAAGGTAGATTTTAAAAGTTCGTATTACTTTAAAAGAAATAAAATAATGAAGTATTCTTTAGTAGAGTGTGGAAAATGTTCTACATCAAGGGAATAAAATACTCAAAAAATGCTTTTAAACCTCATGAATTATATGGATAAGCAATTTTGTATAGTTTTGATTTAATTAGAATTGGCAAGATAATTTCAATAATTTATTTAATCAATAATATCTTTTATAAATTAATAATCACTATATATGGGAATTTTTGAAACTGATAAAACTAAAAATAGAGAAATAGGAATTTTCTTTGAATCACATTTTATCTATTCTCATCCTGCCTGGCCTTACCATCCCTTACCATCTAGAAAAAAAGGAAGAATAATGATTCCTAAGCGTATTGCGCATCAACCTTATTTACCATCAAGAACAGGGCCTTGTGAAAAAACCAGTTTAATACCACAGGATAATTGGATTAAAAGTCTTTTCATAAATGAAATTATGGATCAAAAGCCAAAGCACCCACCCGAAAGAGAAGAACCACCTCAAAAACCTCAGCCAAATGTTCCTGACAAGCCAGATAAGCCTATGCCTCCGGATTTTCCAAAACCTGATAGACCACATAAACCGTCACCACCTGAAAGACCTGACAAACCCTTTCAGCCTAACAGACCTGATCAGCCAACTCCACCTAATCATCCTAGTAAGCCGGACCAGCCTAGCCAACCTATAGCATAAGCAAAACATAACAGTAGAGTATAAAAACTGTTTGGAAAATTATTTTAGGAAAGGCTTATAAATATGGTTAAGTAAATTGCGAGGCTGTTCAAATTATTAAATAAAAAGCTTGAATATTTGGGTAATTACATCGACTCAACTAAGAATACAAACACTTTATTTAATCAATTTGATTTTGGAATTTTGGAAACCTGTTGATAAGGAAAGAATATAAATGCCTTTTTCAAATTCAGAAAGGTTCAGATTTATCTTGTTTTTTCCTTTGGTAGCTGATATCTCACTTGAAAAGACGGTATGTCCAGCAACATCAAAAATAGTCAATACAGATTGTCCCGATTCCTTTGAATTAAATACAAGATCAACATTGTGAGTAAACGGGTTTGGCATTACAGTAATATCATTTATGATATAGTTTTCAGTATGAACAGCAACCATGTCAGAATAAGCATATTTTCCATCGTAGTCCGTCTGTTTTAATCGATAATAAGAGGTTCCTTCAATTGGCTCATAATCAACAGCAGCATATTGTCTGTTAAAACTGCTGTTTCCAGCTCCTTTAATAGTAGTAACTTCTTCAAATTCAATTCCTGCTTTTGATTTCTCAATTGTGAAAAAATCATTGTTGGTTTCAGAGGCAGTTTCCCATTTAAGTTCAACATTTTTGCCATTATAGTTAGCTTTGAATGAAAGTAGTTCAATTGGCAATGTTGCAGAGCAAGGGCCACATCCAGAAGTAAACCTTCGAGCATCATTTGTAGCTGTCCAGTTTGTATTATTTCTTCCTGCAACAACGGTGGCATCTGTTCCTGTTGCATCTTGAATTCCTTCTACTGCATTACCACTATTCCACGATGTACATAAGGGCTTGTTCTGAATAATTATATCAATATCGTTACTGGTTTCATAAATTTTTATATGACCAGTAAATAACATGGAGTTACATGTAGAGGAGTACATAGGAATATTTATAAATGAAACAACAAATCTTCTATTAGGTGGTGTTCCCAATGTTTGATACCTAATATCACTTCCACTTCCAACACTTGGGTCAATATCCTGCCAAGGACCCAAAATACTATTTAATATTGCAGTATTTGTACTAGGTATTGCTACTGTAGAATAGGAAGAATAACCTCCTGCATTACTTGTGTTAAAAGAAACATATCCATTTGAGGAAACCACAAGGGAAGAATAACTGTTTCCATAAAAACAAAAAGGGAATCCAATGTTAATTGCTGCTGAAAATTGGTCATCAGGAAAATTTAACAAAGTTCCCGAATAAGCATCTGCAGAATACGCAATTGACCCTACACTGTAACAAGAGCCTGTAGGTGCGGAAGGACATGTCGCACAGGAGATTGCTGCTTCCCATCCTCCCCTTACAACAGAACTGTCAGAGGTGAATCGGAAAGTTAAGCAACCGCTGGTTGAGGTAATTGTTCCGGGATTTGTTGAAAATGGACTGCCTGTGACCTGTGGAGAAGCTGAAGTGGGACCATCATAGATATAAAGTTGGTCACAGCACGTTTCAAGGTCAAATAATGAAAAAGCAACTTGAATACAATTGCTTGAGGTAGAACAGAAAGTAGTAGTAACATTTTCATTATTAGCATAATTTACTCCAGAACCACCAGTATCATAAAAATTTCCCGAACAAGTATTCATAGTGCCACCTGGCATATTATAATTGGTAGAAGGGGGGGGCAGGCAGGACAGGGTCCACCACAATCAATTCCAGTCTCACCCTGATTTTGTATTCCATCTGTGCAAGTTGCAGCAGGACATGCAAGGCAGGAAATCACAGCTTGCCAACCTGCTGCGGTTACTGAACCATCAGAAGTAAATCTGATGGTCAGGCAACCAGATGTGGATGTTATTGTGCCAGGAGAAGTGGTTCCTGTGTATGTGCCGATAATAGGAGAAGAAGTATTGGGCCCATCATATATATATATATAAATAATCAAAGTTGTTTTCAATATTAAATGAACTGAATGCAATTCTTATACAGTTACTCGCATTGGAACAAAATGTGGTTGTGACATTCGCGCTGTTATTATAATTGCCTCCATTACCGCCAGTATCATAAAAAGTGCCTGAGCAAGTGTTTATTGTGCCTCCTGGCATACTGTAATTCTGAGCTAAAACACTACCGTTTAATCCCAAAAATATAAAAACAACTAGAGGATAAAGTATTTTCATAATGACTCTTAATTATTATGTTATTGGTCATTTAATATTTATTTTTCCCTTTTTCAGGGATAAAAGATGAAATTTTAGTTATGAATAGGAAAAGTATGTTCTAATTCGTCAATAGAATAAATTGTTAATCTATATCCATACTTTTCAAAATCAGCGACATAGCGTTCTGTTTTCATTCGAAGCTTTTCAAAATTCTGAATGTTGAAAAGATCTAAATTTTTGGGTATTGTACATTCATTACAATCAATTAATTCTATAGGTATAATCGCTTAGGTATCCCGAATTTTACTACCTTTACCAGGTGGAAAAAAGAGATCTATTTGTAGGGGTGAACTCTATAAAATTCAATAAGCGTTTTACAAATGATGAGGATTGTTATTCCTATATTGCCTCAATAAAATGGGAGAATAATTATCAGTGCAGAAGATGTGGATGTGAAAAAGATATTCCGGGAAAGAAACCATTTTCAAAAAGATGTACAATATGTAAATATGATGAAAGCCCAACAGCTAATACTATGTTTGACAAAGTAAAGTTTTCGTTATTGCTTGCATTTCATATAGCATTTAAAATTAGCACCAAAATAAAAGGAATGTCATCATTAGAGTTGTCAAAGGAGTTTGAGCTAAGACAAATGACTTGTTGGGGTTTTAAATGGAAAATACAGCAAGCCATGCAAAGCAGTCAAAAGTATCCAATAGGTGGAGAAGTTCATGTAGACGAGTTTCTTATAGGTGGGCCAGAAGAAAATAAAAGAGGGAGAAGCAAAGGTGAAAAACGTCTGGTAGTATTAGCCCTTGAAAAACTTCCCGATGGTGTGGAAAGAGCCTACGCTCAGGTAATTGAAAACGCATCGGCAAAAGAGTTTAAAAAGTTTTTTCATAAACATATTTCTAAAGATGCAAAAATAATAACGGACAAATGGCGAGGATACACTCCATTAAAAAAGGAATATAAAAATTTAGAGCAACGGGCTTCAGAAAACGGAAAAGCATTTCAGGATATCCATATTCATATAATGAATTTAAAAGGATGGCTAAGAGGAATACATCATCATTGTAGCAAAGAAAGATTGCAAGGGTATCTTGATGAATATCATTTTAGATATAATAGGAGGAGCAATATGGGGACAATCTTTGATTTACTCATAAGAAGGATGGTCAGGTACGCGCCAAAGAGAATAATATCAATTGATTCAAAGGATGTCTAAACGCTTATACCTATAATTCTATATTAAAAGATTGTGTATAATAATAGTAAATCGTTTGGAATTTATTGAAGTCAATCAATTTTAATTCTTCCAACTCTGCATAGGAATAATGCATATTAACTACGGAAGAGTCTATTACAACAATATTTTGTGCTTTTGATGAAAAACAGAACAAAATGAAGTAACAAAATATGGAGAAAATGGCTTTCATGAAAATGATAATTTAAACGCTGCTAAGATACAAAAAAATAGAATTTCTCCTAAGGAATTTAAATTTCTTTAATTAAGTCAGTTAAATTTACAGCATGAAAATACATTTAAATTGTTTTTCATGCACTGTTCTGTTTTTACCTTCTGATGCTTCAATCTAAGGATTAATAGTTTTATCTTTGAGATTTTTTAAAAAACTGAGCAGAAATAATACTTCGAAATCGTTTTGAATATATGAATCCATTAATTCGTTTTTTTTCCAAATCAGAAATTATAAGACATATTAAAAGCTTCCAATTTGCAATAAAAGGTTTAAAAATTTTCTTTTCTACTCAGATTAATGCTTTTATTGAGGTTTTAGCCACATTTTTTATAATTGTTGCTGGTATTTATTTTAACCTCTCACTTTATGAATGGGCATTGGTAATTATAGCAATAGGGATTGTTTTTATTGCAGAAATTTTCAATACTTCAATTGAGTTTTTAACCGATCTGGTTTCTCCTCAATACAATGAAACAGCTGGTAAAGTCAAAGATATAGCTGCTGCAGGAGTTTTAGTGGCAGCAATTGTTGCTTTAGTTTTAGGTTTAATCGTATTTGTCCCTAAACTTTCAAACGCATTTTAAAGATATATCCTTACCTAATTTAATGTAGATAAAAATGAAATTAATTGTTACTGTTCTTTTTTTATGTAAAAACGATTAAACATTCTTTTTAACCCTTTTTAATGTCAAAAGATTCATTGGATTTACTTCTAAACCTGTAATAGTTTTAGGGTGAAATCTCACTGCTCTATCATAAAACAAAAGTAAAACAGGAGCTTCTTCAATAACTAAATTTTCCATTTCCCTGTATAATTTAAATCTCTTTTGATCATTTGTTTCAGATTTGGCTTGTTCATATAATTTATCAAAATTGGCATTTTTAAAATGGGTATAATTGGGGCCTAATGG
>JALYPI010000301.1 GCA_030856445.1 Bacteroidota bacterium | reverse complement strand
GCCATAACAGTTCGTGTTTGTGGATGATATTACTATTACCGGGCCATTTGTATTGCTCAATGCTATGGTATCATTTTTTAAACAACCCATATTATCAGTAATAGAAACAGGATATAAACCAGCTCCTAAACCAGTAATTGTAGCAGTCGTTTGACCGCTAGCCCAAAGGTAAGTATAAGGGGCTGCTCCTCCAGAGGGGTTTAATGTAATTTCTCCATTTGGAACTCCGCAATCAGGTTCAACAAATGAAGGATTAGGGAAAATTTCTGAAGGACCATTTATAGTTACTGAAACATTTAAAATACAGCCATTCGCATCCATTATTTGAACACTGTAAACTCCTGCAGAAACATTGGATATATTATTGGTTGTGTATCCACCAGGAATCCAGGAATAATTGTAAGGAGCTGTTCCACCTGTAGGAAAAACAGAAGCACTTCCATCCTGGGTACCATAACAAGATTCATTATTTGTTATTTGAGAAGCCCCGGTTGGCCCGTTTGAATTTGCGACTGCAATGCTCTCTGTTATAGAACATCCATTGTTATCAGTAATTAGAACTGAATTTATACCTGCACATAATCCATTTATAGAAGATGTTGTTTCATTATTACTCCAAATATAGGTATAAGGCAATGTACCCCCTGAAGGATTTACTTGAGCTGATCCATCACATACTCCACAATCAGCTGCCGTTGAACTAGCATTGGCGATTATTGCGGTTGATTCATTAATATTAATTGTTTCTATAACGATACAGCCATTAGCATCTTCTACTGAAGCATAATAAGTTCCTGTACATAAAAAACTTGCAATGTTAGTACTGCTTACATTTGGAGACCAAGAATAAGTATAAGCAGGAGTACCTCCTGTAACAGTTAATTCAGCATTTCCATCACAGTTTCCACTACAAGTTGCATCGGTGATAGCAGTTGCTACATTTTGTGCATTCGAATTACTTACAGGAACTGTAAAAGTTTGATCACAACCTGAATTATCGGTAATATTTACAGTATATAAACCGGCACATAAATTAAATGCATCGTTTCCAATATCTGAATTACTCCAAACTATATCATAAGGAGCTCCGCTTCCACCGCTAGGCACAACTGTTGCTTCTCCATTACAAATATTACAAGGAGGATTCGTTACTGAATAATTATCTATAATAGATGATGGTTGAGTTAAAGTAAGTGCGGTATTATAGCTACATCCATTTGCATCCGTAACTGTTATAGTATAATTTCCTGAGCATAATCCAGTAGGGTTTGCAGAGGTATACCCTCCAGGCGACCAAAGATAAAAATATGGAGCTGTTCCTCCTGTTGGGGTAATAAGACCTGTTCCATCGCATGCTCCAAAACAACTGATATTTGAACCTCCTGCTGAAGCTGTAAGCAAATTAGCTTGAGAAATGGTAAAGCTATTTACCTTAGAACAACCATTAGCATCAGTTACAGTTGCAGTATATACTCCCGGACAAAGATTATTAATGGAACTTCCGGAAGTTCCATTTGACCAGTTAATAGTATAAGACCCAGTACCCCCTGTAATATTCAAGGCAATACTTCCATTACAGGCCCCATTGCAGGAAATCTGAGTTATTGTAGAATTAACAATTATTTCCAGTGGTTCTGAAACTGAAAAAGAATGAGAGCCAATACAACCATTGGCGTCAACAATTTGAGCCGAATAGTTTCCTGGCGTCAAACCAGATATAGTTGATGTTCCAGAAGTTGTTATTACCGGACCTGAAGACCATGTTACAGTATAAGGGGCTGTACCTCCTGAAATATTTACTGTTCCTGTTCCATTGTTATAGCCAAAACAAGTAACATTAGTGTTGCTGCCATTTACCTGAAGTGGATTAGGAACTTGTATAGTTATGGACTCATTGCCTACACATAGGTTTCCATCTTCAATTTGAACAGTATATGTTCCTGTACATAAGCCTGTTTGAGTGGGACTGTTTGGCAATCCTGAGGACCATATATAATTATAATTCCCATCCCCGCCTGTTGTATTAAGGGTAATTGTGCCATCACAAGCACCCTGACAACTTACATTGGTAAATGTCGGATTAGCTTCAATTAGATCTGGTTCATCTATAACAATGGTTTCAAAAGTAATGCAACCAAGTGTATCGGTAACCTGCACATAATAAGTGTCTGCACATAAGATAGAAGAAGATGAAGTGTTGTTTGGCAATGGAGTCCACATATATGAAAATGGAACATGAGGGCCTGATGCTGTAACTGTTGCAGTGCCATCGCATGCATCTTTACAACTTGCATTAGTAAAAACATGAGAAGTAACAGGACCTCCGGCATTACTCACAGCAACAGGTAATACAATTGAACATCCTGAACCATCTGTAATAGTTACGTTATATAAACCTGCGCAAAGATTGTTTGCAGTAGCTGTTGTTTGTTGCAATGCATCATCCCATGCATAAGAAAAAGAGCCTACACCTCCAGAAGGAGAAACACTCGCACTTCCATCACAAATTCCACATGTAGCAAGAGTGGAAGTAGAAGTAGAAGTAATTTCAGAAGGTTCTGTAATGTTAAAATTTTGTGTTGCTAAACAACCATTTAAATCTGTCACGCTAACACTATATGTACCGGCACATAAGCCAGTAAGGGAAGAGGAGGATTGTCCTCCTGGTGTCCAGGAATAAGTAAAACTACCTGATCCTCCGGCAGGATTCACTCCAGCAGCACCATCACAAGCACTAAAGCAAGATGCATCATTAGAAAATGGATTTAAAACTATTGCAGCAGGCTCTGTAATAACAACAGAAGATGTTGCGCTACAACCATTTGCATCAGTAACAGTTACAGTATGATTCCCTGCACAAATTCCACTTTGTGCTGAGCCGGATAAACCGGAGGGAGTCCATAAATATGTAAAGGGGCCTGTACCACCTGAAGTTGATGCATCTAAAGTTCCTGAACAAACATTATTACATGTTAAATTAGTTCCTGTAGCATTTACGATTAACGAATCAGGCTCAGTTATATTTACGTTTAATGTTATACAACATCCCGGAGAAAGCGAATCACAAAGAGTAACAGTATAATTCCCCGCACAAAGGTTAGAAATAGAAGATGTTGTTTGACCTGTAGAAACCCAAAAATAAGTGAAGGTTCCAGAACCTCCGGAAGCACTTAAAGAAATATTTCCGTTGCAGGCATTATAACAATTCACATCAGTTTTTGATACGCTTGCAGATAAGCCCGCTGGCTCTGTTATTGTAAATGCTTGAGTTGCATTACAACCATTTGCATCGGTAATGGTAACTTGATATGAACCTGGGCAAAGGCCTGTATTTGAAGGGCTATTACCCCCAGTTGGAAACCATGAATAACTATAAGGTGGTTGCCCTCCTGAAGGATTAACACTGGCAAGACCATTACATGCTCCATTGCAACTCACATTACTACTTTGAGGGTTAGGATTAATTATAGATGCCGCTCCTACTGTAATGGTAACATTTATTGAACATCCATTATTATCGGTTATAGTTACAGGGTAATTTCCGGGACACAAATTTGATCTAAAAGGAGACGTAGAACCATTTGACCATAAAAAAGAATATGGACCACCATTGCCTCCTGAAGGACTTAAAAATATTGATCCATTACAAAAACCGTTGCAACTAACACTTGTTATAGCAGCATTGGCAAGAATGGGTGTAGGTTGAATAATAGTGTCACTTACTGTAGTTGCACATAAATTTGCATCAGTAACTGTTATATATTGAATACCTGCGCATAAATTATTCGCAATATCAGATGTAGAACCTGATGACCAATTATAAGTATAAGGTGCTAATCCACTATTAGCAATTACTGTAGCTGTACCATCACAAACACCATTACAACTTGCAGGAGTTGTAGAAGTTGAAAGTTGTGGACCGGAAACAGAATTAACAATAATATAAAATGTATCTACACAGGAAATATTATCAGTAATCTCCACCCAATAAAGAGCTGCGGCAAGATTGGTAGCAGGGTTAGTTGTTTGTCCATTACTCCACTGGTAAGAATATGGAGAAGTTCCTCCAGTTGTGTTTAATAAAATCTGACCATCAGAATTACCACAGGTTGCATCAGTTACAGTTGGATCAGGATCTAAAATCAATGGTGCATCTATAAATACACTATCTGTTTTAGTACAACCGTTTTGATCAGTAACAGTAACTACATGATAACCCATGCATAAGTTGTTTGCAGTAGATGAAGTTTGTAAAGGAATTGTATTCCACTCATAGGAGTAAGCGCCTGTCCCTCCGCTTGCATTTGCAGTAGCACTTCCATTACATGTTGTACCACAAATCGCATCTGTAATATTAGTAAAATTCAAAGCGAGTGCAGGAGGGTCAACAAAGAAGGTATCGGCAGAATGAGAACAACCATTGGCATCAGTTACTGTAACAGTAATGTTTCCAGCACAAACACCAGTTGTAATTTGTGTTGTATCACCATTTGGAAACCAATAATAAGAATAGGGAGAAACTCCACCAAAGCCTGTTGCAGTAGCTTGCGCGTCACATTCTCCAAAACAACTTATACCTGTTCCTGTACTGTTTATTGAAATATTAACTAATGGATCTATCTGAACAGACAAAACAATAGAGCATCCGTTTGCATCTAAAATGGTTACAGTATGAGTTCCTACACAAAGAGCTATTGCAGTAGGAGTATACTGAGGAATGGGAGTGTTCCAATAATATTCGTAAGGGGGAGTCCCTCCACCAACACTAACTGTTGCTTGCCCATCACATACGGTGTTACAACTTGCAGATGCATTTGTAACACTTGCATTTAACTGAAGAGGTTGAGTAATGTTTACAGTGGCAGAATCTAAACAACCCTCCGAATCTGTAATAATAACAGAATATTGGCCAGGGCAAAGTCCTGTTAATGATGGTGTAAATTCTGGAGGGCTTGTATTCCATTCATAAAAATAAATTCCTGAACCACCCGTTGCATTTGCAATAGCAGTTCCATTACAGGAATCAGCACAGGTTACATTTGTAAAAGTAGCGAAGGCTTCAAGAACAGAGGGTTCTGTTATAGTTTCAGTGTGAAAATACTCACATCCCATATCATCTGTAATTGTAGCAGTATATGTCCCCTCACATAAATTATTGGCTATAAGGCCTGTTTGAACAGGAGAAGTATTCCAGTTAATGACAAATGGAGCTGTTGCCCCGGTAAGAGTTAATGAAATTGAACCAGTGCAATTTCCAAAACAATCTACCTGAACAACGTTAGCAGTTGAAGTAAATGCAGGAGGTTCTGTTAATGTTACTGTTTGTTGCTGAGTACAGCCCAATGCATCTGTTACAGTAACTGTATAAGCAATTCCTGCACATAAATTAATTGCTGTTTGTCCAATTTGATTCGGAATCATGTTCCATAAATAAGTATAAGGACCTGTTCCACCGCTTGGATTTGCTGTAGCCGTCCCATTACATAATCCATAACAAGTAATGTTGTTCACAGTAACATTTGGAACTATTACAGATGGATTTATGACATCGGCATTATCAGTACCCACGCAGCCATTGGCATCAATCACAGTAACAACATAATTATCAACACATAAACCTATTGCTGTTTGGGTTGTTTGTATTGGTGTAGAATTCCATTCAAATGTATAAGCTCCAGAACCTCCATTAACATTAGCAGTTAACTGACCATCACACATCCCTGCACAACTAATTTCATCATCATTTACTAAAACAGTAAGTAGGGGAGGTTCAACAACATATACAGTGTCAAAAGCTTGACAATTATTGGCATCAGTTACAATTACTGAATATTCACCTTCACATAAACCTGATGTTGCACCTCCGGTCCAAACTGTTGAATATACCGGTGTTCCTCCTGAAATCGTCACTGAAACACTTCCATCACACAAACCGAAACAAGTAATACTTGTTGAAGTGGCATTTGCAATAAGAGTATCTGGTTCTGTAATTGTGATTGTACCATTAACAGTACAATTATTATCATCTGTAACTGAAACTGAATAAGTATCAGGGCAAAGATTATTTATGTTAGAAGAAAGACCAGTAGTATTAGAGAGAACGACATTAGAACTGTTTGTCCAAATCATAACAAAAGGGCTAGTTCCTCCAATTGGTGTAACATTTGCAGTACCATCACAATTGCTTTTACAAATTACATTGGTTCCGTTTATATTTAATTGGAGAGGATTAGGTTCAGTAATAATAAAAATTTCGGTATTAGAACAGCCATTTATATCTTCTACAAGTACAGTATAAGTCCCTGGACAAAGATTTGTTAAAGATGGACCAGAAAAAGAACCAGCAACACTAGCAGTCCAGGTGTAAGTATAAGGTGTAGTTCCTCCAGTTGGAGACACTGAAGCAGTTCCATCACAAGCACCTGCGCATGTAATATTTGTTGATGCAGGGTTTAGAATCAGCGAGTCGGGCTGAACAATAACTATTGTCTGAGTACCCACACATAAGGAATCATCAGTAACAGTTATAGTATAAGAGCCAGGGCAAAGATTTGAAATATTTTGTGTAGTTTCTAAACCAGGAGACCAAGAATAGATATAACCTCCGGGACTTGCCAACGAGGCTTGACCATTAACTGTTCCAGTACCTCCTGTAGGGCTGCTTGATGCTGCACCATCACAAAACCCATAACAAGTTACATTAGAGGTTGTTACATTAGGGGTTATCAGTTGTGGTTGGGCCAAATTAGTTGTAAAAACTTTAGAACAACCATTAGCATCAGTAACTGTAACGGAGGTTGATGGAGTAACACATAAGGCAGAATCAGTTTGCCCAGTTTGGCCATCCTGCCATAAATAATTATAAGGAGCTGTTCCTGCTCCTAACAAAGGCGTAACACGAATCCAACCATTACAATACCCAAAACAAGTTGGGACTTTTTTGGCAAAATTCACAGCCAATGGATTGGGAGCATTAACAGTTATAAAAACTGGAAACTGGCTCATATCACTTGAATCAGTTATTTGAACCAAATAATTTCCAGGACCTATATTTAAAAGTGGATTTCCAAAGACAGTAGTAGCTCCCAATGCCCCACCTGTCCATTCAAATCCATAAGGGCCTGTCCCTCCATAAACATTGGTAATTGTAATTGATCCATCTGTGGCAGGACCTTCAGAAGCATTATTACAACTTGGGGAAACAATTGTATAACTAATGCTATCTACAGATAGCATAGAATTATTATTACTATTGCTATTTATTAACCTGTTACCCGATGACTTAATATAAATAAAAGCCTGATCAAATTTTATGTTCGTTAGGTTGGTTTGAAATTCTGCCGGGTTTTGCTCAAGTATAATTTTTGATGTCCCAAAATCAACATTAGCTTTTTTACCTGAAACATTTAGTGTTTGTGCAATTATAAAATTATTTTTTGTGAAAAAATGACCTGCTTTTATATAAATAGATTTGCTAGTTGCTAAATTATTTTCAAGTTCCCATACGCCATTTTTTCCCTCAAAATATATCTCAGAGTTCAATAATTTTCCCTTTGTGTTAATCCTGTTTTTAGGTGATTGTGATTTAAAATAAATAGCTCCTGAAAACAAAAAACTCACATCCTCGCTTAGTTTAAAAGATCCATAAATGTTTAAATCCGATGTGCCTTCCATAACAGGATAGGAATTAGCCGATTTCCATTCTAAAGTTTTACAGAACGAAGTTGATGTTACGCTTACATGTTGATCATAAGAAGTAAATGAATTTTCATCAAATATTACATTATCAATTGCAGTGGGTAAGCTAGCTCCGGGATTTCCTCCTGATCTTTCTGACCATTGGTTGGAATTATTCCAGTTACCTGATCCTCCAACCCAGTATCTATCAGCGGCAATTGCATGAAAAGAAGCAAATAATATTATTAAGGAAAGTAAATTTTTTTTCAAAATAAAAAGATTTAAGCTTTTGTTAATGTGGCTTTTACGAAAATAACTCTTGTTTGTTTCAAAATAAAGCAATTGTTTTTTCAACTACAAGCCACTCTATTTTAAAAAAAAATATTGATATAACAGCTACGAAGATAATAATTTGTATTTAAAGTACTTATAGAAAAGTATAATTTTATTGGGCAGGCAACTTTTGTTTAATTAATTTCATAATACTCATTATCAGTAGTCTAATTTTTATAAGAGTGCTTTATACTAGAAATTTAAATAATTCGAAATAAACTTATCTACTCTGTTTTCTGATTTTGTTTATTATTAATTTTCCCTTCAAAAGGAATTATCATTGTTATTCTGAAATTTCTGCCAGGTTCAGGAAGATTTAAAATCCTGTACCTGCTTAAGTGGTTAAAATACTTTCGATTCGTGATGTTATTAATTGAAAAAATCATTTGAATTTTTTGTTTCTTGATTTTTATATTTGTTCCAGAAGAAAAGTTCAGTAAAACATATCCTGGAGTGGAGGGTTCATTTCTTGCTGTATAATTTTGAGCACTAAAGGCTTTTATATTTAGATTGAAAAAAGTTTTTTCGAAATTTCCTTTAGACTCTAATTCGTATTCGGCTTCAACTTCAGCTGAAAAAGGAGGCGTAAAAGGAAGAGGAATTTGGGCTGAGATATCATGTGCAAAGACATATTCCCCAGTTAACCCTAAATGAAATGCCTTACTGAAATGGTAATCTGTTTTAAACTCTGCACCAGTTGTAATTGCTTGTGTTTGTTTAAAATTATATACCTGTCCTGCTTCTATTAAAGTAGAAAACCTACCGCTTGGAGTAAGAAAGATATAATTGTCAAAATAATAGAAAAAGGGAGTTAAGGAAAAGTATAAATCGCTTTTATGCCAGCTAATTCCCAGATCTAGTTGATATCCTCGTTCTGAAACCAATGCAGAATCACCCATTTCATGCCTAAAAGCTCCATGATGTATTCCATTGGAGGCCAATTCATTAGGAGATGGGGTTCTAAAACTACTACCAAGATTGAATTTAATATTCCAATATTCAGAAGGGATCCACGATAGCCCTACCCCACCAGAAAAATTACCGTAATTTCGGTTAATATTGTTGTTTCTTAAATTGTAACCACTTATTGAAGCAGAATCCTCATAAATCGGCTCAAGGTATTCCTTGATTTGCAGTGTGGTTTGATCATATCTTAAGCCTGCATTTAAAAACAATGATTTATTCACTTTATATTTTTGAAATACAAACCCTGCTACATTTCCTGATGTATAATCAGGTATTAAAAATTGAAAACCTCCTCTACTGTGTTGTTGAAAATTGCCTGAAACCCCAAAAACGCGGTTTAATTTATCGGTTTTTTCAATCTGATATCTGATATTTGCAGTATAGGTTTGAAGCAACAAGTCAAGTTCTAAATTATTCTCAGGGGTTGGTCCTTTACCGTGGGCATGTGGAACTGACAATTCCTGTCTATGATTTTGTTGAAATCCAATATCTATTGATAACCAATTTTCTCGAATCAATAAATTGGAATTAGATATTAATTTGTAGTGCTTTGTTCTTTGGGCAGGAAGTTCAATATTCCTAAAATCTCCATCATGTTGTAACTTATACGCCCGTGGTATTCCATGAGCCCCTGGAAACAGTCCTGAATGTTGGTCAAATTTAGAAAATGTAATTGTTGAGTGCCCCCAATTTCTAAGTAATCCTGTTGCAATGGAAATATTATTTTCTATTCCTGCTGTGTTCTTTAAACGCTCACCTTCAATAGGTAGCACATAATCATTATACGCAAAAGAATCAGCAGGCACTCTATAATCAGCATAGTTTTGATGAGACATCCGGATTCGTAAAATATTCCCTTTTTTATTTGCTGCAAACATTGCAGAAGTTCCTACTAAATCATTATTAGTAGCACCATTAAGCAAAACTGATGATGAAAAAGTGTTTTCATGAGGCATTACAGGTGGCCTAATATTTATAACCCCTCCCATTGCATCTGATCCATAAATTAGTGAAGCAGGACCTTTTACAATTTCTACCCTGTCAACATTAAACTGATCAATTTCTAGTCCATGATCTGCTCCCCATTGTTGCCCTTCTTGTTTTATGCCATTTTCAGCTATAGCTATTCTATTAAAAGACATTCCTCTTATCACTGGTTTTGAAATTCCTGTTCCTAATGAAATAGCACTAATACCAGGTATTTTTTCAAGAGTATGTCCAAAGCTAGTTCCTGCATTTTTTTCAATAAATTCTCTGTTAATTACCTCAACAGACATCGAACGTTCCTTGTCATCTATGTTTAACGTGCTTTCCTCAATAACAAAGGCTTTAAGTTCAAGAGAGGTTGATTTTAATACAATTGTTAAATCTTCATTTGCATTGGTAATTTTAAATGTTCTAACGCCTGTTTCATAACCTGTATAATAGATATGCATATGGTATGATCCGGGTTTTATTTTTGGGAAAATAAAACTTCCATTAATATCTGTAATTGTACCTGTATTTAATTCATGAATAAACACAGTTGCTCCTGGCAATAAATTAATATCAGCATCTGAAACCGTTCCTTTTAGGATAAAAGAAGTTTGAGCAAATACCAAATAAGGAATAAGCCAAAAGAATAGAGACAATAAAATTACCCTATACAATGAACAGAGAAAACACTTTTTCAAAACTGTAAGTTAAATGGAATTAGAAAATGCTACTGCAATAGGATTAGCAATAGAAAGATTTTAAAAATAGAGATGAAAAGGAGGGGCTCTTTCAGTTGAAAGACCAACAAATATTTTAAAAACAATTGAAATTAGATTTACATTGTACGATTTGTAAAATATTGAGGAGAATTCAATAGATGAAGAGGAAAGGCCAAGTTCTTTAGCAAAAATGTTAGCACAAAAAAAACAAAAGTCCTCTTCTAATTCATGTAAATGAAAGTCATTGCTTGTTTTATGGTGTTGCTCATTCCCACACACCTCATCATGATGATGTATTAAATTAAAGGGCATGTGAAGTAGAAACCACAGGCCAAGTAAAAGGTAAGTAGATGATTTTATTACTACAGTCTTCATTGCTATTATACAAAGATAGCTTTTTTCTCTATTATAATTAAATGACAGAGGGGGAATACTAACCTTTTATAATTTTTTACGTACTAATGTAACAATGAACAAGGTTACTATTTGGCTAAAAATCGGCAAACTATTTATTGATCAGGAATCAATACGAGAACTGAAAAGAATTGGCCGTCAGACACAGATTAAATTACTTAGCAATAAGATTGTTATAGTTAATGCATCTTATGAAACAGTAATTGAAATGCTGCCATCAGGTAGGTTTTAATTATATGCCGGACAAAGTCCCCCTCCATTTGCTTTCCCTTTACCACCACATAAATTAATACCAAGCATTATTTCATGTGTATTAGAGCTAGCAGTTCTTATTTTTGATGTAGTAAAATCAAATGAATATCCCATTTCCAGAAAAGATAGTAATTTCAATCTAAATAAACCCGCAACTGCATCACGGTTTCGCAGAGAAACACCCAAAGAAAGAACATTTTTATAATCCCATATCAGATTTAGATCAATTGCCGGAGGAGCTAACCAAACAAACTTTATCATAGTTGAAGGGATAAGCGAAGATTCTCTGTTTATTACAAACCTATGTCCTAAAGTTAAATTATAATGTCTGTTGATTCTGCTATCAATTCCAATTTGCCCTCCGGGGCCTTTAATTAACTTATTATAAACCTGACCTGCAGCCAATCCTGCATAAGTATGTTTACTGTAAAGCCATAACCCAGCTGTGAAATCTGGATAAACTAAAACATTTTGAGTGCCGGAAACAGCATTATCTGTTGGAGTAAACAATCTAACATTATTATTATCAAAAACATATTGCTGGACTCCTGCAAACAAACCAGCAGAAAGAGTATAATAATTATTAAGAGGAATATGGTAAGCATAAGCTGGATAAATATAAGTTTTGGTAGTGGGACCTATTTGATCCTTTTCAACATAAAAACCAATACCATGATGAGGATAGGAAGGACCCTTTTTCTTTTGATTGAGCCTGGTTTGGAAACTCGCATATCCGGTTGTAGGAGCTCCTTCAAAGCCTACCCATTGCAGCCTATATCCAACCCGAATATCCATGCACTCCTTGCTACCAGCAACCGCGGGGTTATGACCAAACTGATTAAACATATATTGCGTATACTGCCTTGTCTGTTGGGCATATATAAAATTGATTCCAAAAATTATTATAACTATAAAAAGTATGCTTTGCTTCATTATCTAATAATTGTTATTGACCCACGGTATAATTCTGCTGATTTGTCATCTGTTTGTGCTTTTAAATCAATCACAAAATAATAAGTTGAGGCAGGCAGATCAGCTCCCATACTTTGTCCATCCCATTCCTGGGTTCTATCATATCCTTTTGATTTAAAAACTTTTTGGCCCCATCTATTGTATATTTCTACAACACAATCCGGATACTGATCAATAAAATATATTTGCCATGTATCATTCACCCCGTCTCCATTTGGTGTAAATGTGTTGGGAATAACAATACGGGGTAAAACTGTTACAGTCATAAAATCTACTGCCTGGCAGAGCTCTTCACTATATGTAAAAGCAGCATAGGTGGTTGTTCCTCCCGGAGATGCAGTTGGAGATTGAGAAGAAGGTTCATTTAAGCCGCCAGGGGGCTGCCAAAAATAAGAAACTCCATTACCTTGAGCATTCAATTGAACGCTACCTCCTTCAATAATAATCCTGTCCTCACCGGCATCAACCACAAGCGTGTTTTCAAGATCGTTAATAGAAATGGCATCTTCATAAGAACAACCATTGGCATCAGTAATTACTATGGTATAACTGCCAACATTTAAATCCGAAAAACTATTCCCGTTTTGAGGAGTACTGTCGTTTATACTATAGGAGTAAGGACCTGGTCCCATTATAACACTATCAACTTTTAATGATCCTTTCTTTTGAAAACAAACTGCATGTTCAATTTCCATATATGCAGATTGGGCTATTCCTGGACCAGTTACATTAATTTCATAATTGCAGACAGAAGGCTGTCCGGCATTTTCACTATTTACCACAACATAATATGTGGTATGAGGGTTAAGTGAAAAACCATTAAATGTAATTGTTCCTTGGCTTCCACTATTACAATCTATTTCAGTAAAATTTGCAGCATTACAATCTGGAGAAGCTATAAGAGCTCCACTTACCTGAGTTCCTGCATCACAAGTTGAACCAACATTTACAAAAACATCTCCTCCATTTGAATTCGTAGTGAATTTATACCATATGGTATTATTCGTGCTAAAGCAAGGAGAAGTCCAGGATTCAGAACTTGCATTTTCATTATTGCCACTTTGACTTTCACCAGGGCAAATTTGCTGAGCGCCAATGCAATTATTGTTGGCAGGTTGAGCTAGCGCAAAAGAATAAAATAAGCAAAAAATAAAAAATAATGCACTTTGTATATAAATGTTCATTCAGGAAAAAAATGTTTGTGAAAATACAAAAATACTTTAAAATCTTTGTCAATTAAAACATTGAAGAACATTAAAATCATAATTACTATCCTAACTTAATTTGAATGAAATAATTAAATCTATAAAAAATCATTTGCCAAATTAGCAAGTTCTGATCTTTCTCCTTTTTCAAGGGTAATATGAGCATAAATTTCTTGATTTCTGACTTTGTCAATTAAATATGAAAGCCCGTTGCTTTGGGTATCAAGATAAGGAGTGTCAATTTGAAACACATCTCCAGTAAATATTATTTTAGTGTTTTCACCTGCACGTGAAATAATTGTTTTAATCTCATGAGGAGTAAGATTTTGTGCCTCATCTACTATAAAAAAGATATTAGAAAAACTTCTACCCCTAATATATGCCAATGGTGTAATTACAATTTTTTCATTTTCAATCATTTCATTTATATTTTTTTGCTCTTTATCTTTCTCCCCAAACTGGTTTTTTATAAATTTAAGATTATCCCACAAGGGTTCCATGTAGGGGTTTAACTTAGATTTTATATCCCCTGGCAAGTATCCTATATCTTTATTGCTTAATGGAACAATTGGGCGTGCAAGATGTATTTGAAGATAATTTCTTCTTTGTTCTAAGGCTCCTGCAAGGGAAAGCAAAGTTTTGCCTGTTCCTGCAACTCCTTGTATAGTAACCAATTTAATGTCATGATTCAAAATTGCATGCATGGCAAATGATTGTTCTGCATTACGGGGAGTAATTCCAAAAGCAGTGCTTTTAGTTACTTTTTCAATATTTCCATTAAGAGGGTTATAATAGGCAAGAACGGATTTATGATTGTTTTTAAGTATATAATAATGGTTAGCTAATGCATTAGTTTTTACTAGCTTTTTTGATTCACAAAACCCTTTTTCATAAATCTCATCTATAATGTCAACAGGAGCCTCATCAATAATGGATTTTCCTGAATACAAATCCTCTGGAGTTTTAATTTTACCAGTTTCATAATCCTCCGAAGCTAAATTCAATGATTTTGCCTTAATTCTTAGGTTAATATCTTTTGTTACCATTACCACCTTTTTCTCTGGAAACTGCTCTGAAAGATAAAGGGCAGTATTAAGGATGCGGTGATCAGTCTTATTTTCACCAAAAACTCTTTGTGCATCAATTGAGGCATTTTCATTCATCACAATTTTGAGTTTCCCCTGTCCTTTCCCTTTAAAATCAATCCAGTCCTGAAGAGTTCCTTCCTTTGAAATTTTATCTATAAAGCGAATAAATTCACGTGCCTCAAAATTTTTAGTGTCATTTCCTTTTTTAAAATTATCAAGCTCTTCAAGAACAGTGATAGGTATAGCAACATCATGCTGCTTAAAACTTTTAATGGAATTATGATCATAAAGAATAACGGAGGTATCTAAAACAAAAATTTTATGTGCTTTTTTCATGGCTTTTATTAATCGAGGTTAATAAACTATCGCTGATCTGCTATAAGTTCTTCTAATTTAAATATAATTTATTTTTGAAAAAAGCAAAACCATTATTATTCAACTTTAATGATTAGAAATCCGGAAAATAAAGATTTTAGCCATTCTCCTTTAATTTTTTTTTATTTTTACTGCCTTTAACAAAAAATATTTTCTGATGATTGAGCTAATAGAAGGTTTTCCTAAACAACTCCGGGAAGCAACACAGATAGGAAAAAACGCACGTTTAACAGCTGCTATCACCCCCATATCAAATATAGTAATATCAGGTTTAGGTGGATCAGGAATTGGCGGAAGTATTGCTGCTCAGTTATTTGAAAAGGAAAGCCCTGTGCCGATAATTGTAAATAATAAATATTTTCTTCCTGCTTTTGTGAATAGAAACACCTTAGCAATTATCTCCTCTTATTCTGGAAATACCGAAGAAACTATTTCCTGCTTAAAGGAAGCCCTAAAGAAAAATGCTAAAATTGTTTGTATTACTTCAGGTGGAACAATTGCAGAAATGGCCAGAGAGCACCAACTTGACCTGATAGAAATACCAGGTGGCAACCCTCCCAGAGCTAGCCTTGGTTACTCATTAACGCAACTAATTTACACATTGGGTTTTTATGGAATTATTGATTTGTCATTTGAGGCAAAACTCAATGCAGCAATTGAACTTATAACAAATGAAAAACAGCAAATTGTGGTAGAAGCAAAAGCTGTTGCAGCAAAACTTTTACATAAAACTCCTGTAATATATAGTGTAGCTTCAAGTGAATCTATTGCAATTCGATTTAGACAACAAATAAATGAAAATGCGAAAGAGCTTTGTTGGCACCATGTATTTCCGGAATTAAATCACAATGAATTGGTTGGCTGGACTACCAAAAACGAGAATCTGGCTGTGGTTATTTTTAGGAATAAAACTGACTTTATAAGAAATCAAAACCGTATAGAAATATCAAAACAAGTATTTGCTCGTTATACTTCAACAATTATTGAATTGTATTCAAAAGGGGAATCCAACATTGAACAAGCTATATTCCTGATTCATTTGGGCGACTGGATATCTTATTTCCTTGCAGATTTAAAAGGTATAGATGCAGTTGAAGTTAAAATTATTGACCATTTGAAATCAGAATTATCAAAAAGTTGAAGCATTAATGCAACAAGTACAATATAAGGACCTGGGCTTAATCGATTATAAGGAAGCCTGGGACTTACAAGAAAATATATTCCAAAGTATAATTGCTGAAAAAGTAAAAAACAGAAGCATTTCTCAGGAATTACAAATAAAAACTCCTGGTTATCTGCTTTTTTGTGAGCACCCTCATGTTTTTACATTGGGTAAAAGCGGATCAATAGACAACCTGCTAATTGATGAGAATGGTTTAAAAGAAAAAAAAGCTACATATTATAAAATCAATCGAGGCGGGGATATAACCTATCATGGCCCGGGGCAATTGGTTGGTTATCCTATTTTGGATTTAGATAATTTTTTTACTGATATTCATAAGTATCTGCGCTACCTTGAGGAAGCAATTATTCTTACTCTTTCTGATTATGGAATACAGGCAGGCCGTTTTCCTGGATATACGGGAGTTTGGCTGGATCCTGAAAACCCGGAAAAAGCAAGGAAAATATGTGCTATGGGAGTAAGATGCAGCAGATGGGTTACTATGCATGGCTTTGCTTTTAATGTAAATGCAGACCTTAATTACTTTGACTTAATTGTTCCTTGCGGAATTAAAGATAAGGATGTAACTTCAATGAAAAAAGAACTTAAAAGGGATATTGACTTGAATGAAGTTAAAAATAAATTAAAAAAACATTTGCAAACCCTCTTTCAAATGAATCTTTTTGAAGAAAAATAAAAACATGAAGGCGCTAAAAAATATTTTAATAGGTATTGTGATTATTATTGCTCTTGCAAATTTGCTGCTATTTATTTCTGGCAAGACTTATTTGTATAAAGGAATTGCTAATACCTACCTTAAAGGCAGATCTGGCCCAAGTATAACTGAATTTGATATTTTCTCGAAACGGGAAATAAAAGCAGGAGCTCCCCAAGCCTGGAATATTAGTACAAATTATAATTCCATAGAAATACCTGATAGTTCAATCCAGAAAATACAATCTTTTAAAACCGTTTCATATTTGGTTGTTAAGAATGATTCCATTCTTCATGAACAATACTGGGAAGGCTTTGACAAACAAAAATTGTCTAACTCCTTTTCCATGGCAAAAACCATTGTAGGAATTCTTACAGGAGTAGCCATAAAAGAAGGTAAAATACAAAGCCTTGACCAAGCTGTCGGAGATTTTTTACCCGAATTTAAAGAAGGAAAAAAATCAGAAATAACAATCAGGCACTTAATGACTATGAGTGCGGGATTAGATTTTGATGAAGATTATGCCAGCCCATTTGCCTACCCCGCTCAAGCTTATTATGGTACAGATTTACGCTCTCTTACTTTAAAATACAATGTAAAGGAAGAACCTGGAGAGATTTTCAGATATTTAAGCGGAGATACTCAGCTGTTATCTTTTGTTCTTGCTGAAGCAACTGGAAAAACCATTAGTGAATATGCTTCTGAAAAATTATGGAAACCAATGGGAGCTGAAAATTCAGCTTATTGGAACCTTGATTCAGAGAATGGGAGTGAAAAAGCATACTGTTGTTTTATCTCAAATGCCCGCGATTTTGCTCGCCTTGGGAAACTGTATTTGAATTTTGGCAACTGGAATGGAAATCAATTGATAGATTCTGTTTTTGTTGCAGAGTCAATTATACCTGCAAAACTTGTTGACAATAAAGGAGAAGCAAATAAGAAATATGGCTTAAAATGGTGGCTGGTGGATTACAAGGAAATGAAAATATTTTATGCCCGTGGGATTCTTGGTCAGTACATTATATGCATACCAGAGAAAAACATGATTATTGTAAGGTTAGGACATAAAAGAGAAGCAAATCCAAGTGATGCTCATCCATCTGACTTGTTTGTCTATATTGATGCAGCCATGCTCCTTGATAAAAAATAAAGAACTATCTGTAAAAATGAAAAAAGATATTCCAGTATACGAGGTTAAAGATATAGCCATTGCTATTGTAAAGGAGGAGAATGAACTTGCTCAAACTATTTGGAATGTTTACATGCTTAATCTTAAGGAAACTCAGATTGAAGGAGTACTAGTTACTTCAAAGGGTTATGGAATTGTAAATGATGAAAAATTACTTACTTCTACATTAAGGCATTTTTTAGATAAAATAGCTCCTATGTCCTATTTAAAAATTGAACCTATTATGGAAGACGTATTTGGTTTAACCAATGAATTTTGGGTGAGTTTTTATCATAACAAAATCTTGTATGATAAAAAATATATTTTTCTGGCTGAAAGCATTACTCAGGAAAATTTAATTACCGTCCCTTTGATTAATAAACCGGGTGTAATGATTAAATAACAACCCCATTATAATTCATAAAAGCAAATTCTTGTATTTAAGAAATACAATTGGCAATAAGTGCAATTGATTTTCTGCAAATCCATATTAAAAAAACCACTTTTAATTTTAAAAAGAGAAGAAAAAACCCTACCTTTTTAATTATTAAATTTTTAATTGAAAGTAAAGTAATATAAAGTAGAAGAAAAAGAGATAATAACAATTTATCTCTTCTGCTTTTTACTGAAAGGCACCCATTTCTTTCTCCTAAATTAATCTTATAGATTTAAAATATAATGTTAGACCAGCTGAATCTCGAAAATGTACTGTTTTTAGATATAGAAACAGTTCCACAGCATGAACAATACCAAATGATGTCTCCTCAACTAAAAGAGTTATGGGATCACAAAGCATCATTTCTTAGTAAAGATGGTTCAACACCTGAGGATATTTATGACAGGGCTGGAATTTATGCCGAATTCGGTAAGATTATTTGTATTTCAATTGGAATACTTACTAAAACCAAGGAAGGCAACTGGCACTTTAGAGTTAAATCATTTTTTGGAGATGATGAAAAACACTTATTAGGTGATTTCATAGCTCTGTTAAATATGCATTACAACAAGCCACAGCACCTATTGTGTGCACATAATGGTAAGGAATTTGATTTCCCATTTATAGCAAGAAGGATTTTAATTAATGGATTAAAACTGCCTAAATCTTTAGCAATTGCAGGAAAAAAACCTTGGGAAATTCCTCATCTTGACACATTAGAATTATGGAAATTCGGAGATTACAAACATTATAGCTCATTGAATTTACTTGCGGTGATTTTTGGAATACCCGCCCCAAAAGACGACATCAGCGGCAAGGATGTTTCAAAAGTTTATTATAAAGAAAAAAACATAGAACGAATTGCAGTCTATTGTCAAAAAGATGTATTAACTGTAGCACAATTATTATTAAAATATAAAGGAGAAAATATTATTGATGAACAGCACGTTACCTTTGTTCAATAACAAATATTGTCTCCTTTTGTTTGCCTATAAAGGTAAATATGTTTTTTGATTCAATAATTCACTTTATATTCGCATTCCAATTAAATTAAATTAAATTTATTATGTGTAAAAAGCTAATTTTCCCTTTGTTCTCAATTATTTTGGCAACAATGATTTATTCTTGTAAACCTGAAGTTTCAGAATATGGAGACAAATTTGAAAATATCGTTCTAACAGGAGAAGGAATCTTTAGAAATGTTAATATTGGTGAAACTCTGGAAGCCGTAAAAAGCAAAGAAAAAGGGAAATTGGTAGAAGAGGATACTGATTATCTTTATTATGATTTTGAAATTAACAGCACTGATTACTATAACATTTCTTATTATTTTGACAATACGGGCTTATACGAAACAATGTTTGATGCAACTTTTGATAAAAAAGCAGATGCTCAAGAACTGTTTAACAATTTTAACGATTACTACACTAAATTGTATGGGAAACCAAAAAACGAAGAAGGTTTTCTTATCTGGCAAACCAGTTCAGATGTTTCCAATAAAATTGAAATAGCCCTTGTCAATAATAGTACTGGGAATGAGAATGGATATGTTTCTTTAATAATATCCAATTTTGACTATTGATTAATATAGCCCATTAATCATTTGAAAAACAACACTGGTCGTAAATAGAATAAAAAACTGCAATATATAATTGAAAATGAAGTTGCTATGGTTTACATTTACTGTCCTTTAAAAAATTGAGTAAAAATAAATGGAAAAGCAGCCTCTACTTGAAGTACGAAATTTAATTACAGAGTTTAGAACTGAAGATGAAACAGTAAAGGCTGTTAATGATATTAGCTTTACTCTACATAAAGGTGAAACCATTGGCATTGTAGGTGAATCTGGCTCTGGAAAGTCGGTTACTTCGCTCTCGGCTATGCGGCTTATTCCAAATCCTCCGGGAAAAATAACCAATGGTGAAATAATTTTCCATTCCAAGACTCGTGGCCCCGTTGACCTGGTAAAGCTTTCAGAAAAAGAAATGAGAACTTTCAGGGGCAATGAACTGGCCATGATTTTCCAGGAACCTATGACATCCCTTAATCCCGTTTATACATGCGGTGATCAGGTAATGGAAGCCATTATGCTTCATCAACACATAGGAAAGCAACAAGCAAAGGAAATGACTATTGCTCTGTTTAAAGAAGTTCAACTTCCTAGACCTGAAATTATTTTTGATACTTTTCCTCATCAAATTTCCGGTGGACAAAAGCAAAGAGTAATGATTGCCATGGCAATGTCTTGCCAGCCTTCGGTACTTATTGCTGATGAACCAACTACTGCACTTGATGTTACAGTTCAAAAAACCATTCTTGAACTGATGAGCAAACTACAGCAACAGCATGGTATGGGCCTGTTATTTATTACCCATGATTTGGGAGTAATTGCAGAGCTTGCCGACAAAGTTATTGTAATGTACAAAGGCAAGATTGTAGAACAAGGTTCTGTACTTGACATTTTTGCAAACCCTCAGCATCCTTATACAAAAGGTCTTTTGGCTTGCAGGCCTCCATTAAACAAGCGTTTAAAATGGCTTCCAACTGTTTCGGACTTTATGAAAGTGGATGAACAAGGGAACATGTCAGAAAGCGCCAAAACTGTTGACGAAGTTATTACTAAACTTGTTATAACTGATCAACAGCGTAAAGAAAAACATTTAGAATTATATGCACAAAAGCCCATTCTTCAAATAAAAAACCTGAAAACTTATTTTCCAATAAGTCAAGGATTATTTGGACGAACCAAGGATTATGTAAAAGCAGTTGATGATGTAACTTTTGATGTGTATCCTGGTGAAACACTTGGTTTGGTTGGTGAGTCGGGTTGTGGAAAAACCACACTTGGTAGAACTATTTTAAGATTAGTGGAACCTACTGAAGGTGAAATAATATTTAACGGAAAAAATATTGTAGATTTAAACGCAAAGGAGCTTCGGGAAATTAGAAAAGACATTCAAATTATTTTTCAGGATCCTTATTCATCTTTAAACCCAAGAATTACCATTGGAGAGGCAATTATGGAACCCATGCAGGTGCATAATATTTTACCTAATGATAAGGCAAGAAAAGAAAAAGTTGTTGAGCTTTTAGAGCGGGTAAATATGAACCCTAATCAATTCTACCGTTATCCTCATGAATTCTCAGGAGGGCAGCGTCAAAGAATTTGCATTGCCAGAGCAATTGCGCTTAACCCTAAGTTTATTATCTGTGATGAATCTGTTTCAGCGCTGGATGTTTCTGTACAGGCTCAGGTACTAAATCTGCTTAATGAATTACGTGATGAATTTAAATTTACTTATATTTTCATCTCCCATGATTTATCGGTTGTAAAATACATGTCGGATCGAATGGTAGTAATGAACCAGGGGAAAATTGAAGAGATGGATGATGCGGATAAAATCTACACTAATCCTCAAACATTATATACCCAAAATCTAATTGGCGCAATTCCAAAAGGAGAAATTGAGGATATAAAAGCTTCCATTGATAAGAAAAAGAAGATACAATTTATTCCTCAAAACAAGCCTACTTCTTTAGAGGCTTAATGATAAAAATTGAAATAGATCATTCTATCTCTGTCTTAAGCAGCCATTAAATTAATAAATTTGTGACCGCTGTATTTAGAAATTGTTCCAAGGACAACGAAAATTGGAGTATGCCCTAAAAAAAAATTAATCTCAGTTTCTACCTATCCATTTAAGAATATAAGCAGTACAAATAGCTGCAAGGGAGGCAGACAATGCATATAAGAAATAGCGAGAGTTTCCAGTTCCAATTGAAACAAGCAGAAAAATCATGGGGAAAAGTATGATTATAATAATTCCCAGGGTTTTGATAAATGAGGACATGTTAATAACGAATATCTTTAATGTGTAGTTGTATAGTTGTTTCTCCCATAAAATGATTTTCTTCAACAGAATAGCAGATATCAAAAGGTTCACCGCTAGTAACCCTTGTATAATGTTCAAACATATTAAAGCCTATTGCTGCTATACCAAGGGAAGGATTCTCGGGATGACAAATGCATATTTTTAAATGAAGATCTTTTAAAATTTTGGCTGAATTTGCTCTGCAAACAACACCCACTGAAACAAAAACAGGACTCATGTTTTCAGGACCAAAGGGAGAAATTTGTTTTAATACTCTAATGAATTTTGGAGAAATTTCCGATAAATGAAGTTCTGAGTCTATTTCTACTTTAGGAATTAATAATTCATCATCTATAAGTTCATTTACTACCTTTTCAAATTTCTCACTAAAAGCCTTAATGTTTTCTAATTTTATAGTTAACCCTGCTGCATATTTATGCCCACCGAATTGTTCTAACAAATCACTGCATTGATCAATGGCATTGTGAACATCAAAATCTTTTACAGAACGTGCAGAACCTGTAGCGTATCCATTTGATTCTGCCAGAAGTATAGTTGGACGATAATATGTTTCAGTAAGCCTTGATGCTACAATTCCAATTACCCCTTTATGCCAATCCTGGTGAAATAAAACGGTGGTTTTGCGATTAACCATAATATCATCGCAGGAAATCATGTCTAATGCCTGCTGTGTAATGTTTTTATCTAGTTCTTTTCGTTCTATATTATTTTTATCTATTACCAATCCTGTTGATTCGGCAAGTTCTTTTCCTTGAGAAATAAGCATTTCAACAGCTTTTTTTCCACTGGAAATTCTCCCTGCTGCATTAATTCTAGGACCGATAATAAAAACTACATCCGTTATTGTAAGTATTCTTTTTATATTGTTTTTAACAAGCAAAGCATCTATTCCAGGTCTTGAGCGAGCATTCAAATGCTCTAAACCATAATAAGCAAGAATCCTGTTTTCTCCTACAATAGGCACAATGTCTGAAGCAATGCTGATGGCAGTTAAATCAAGGTATTGTGTAAGAGTTTTAAAAGGTATGTCATGTTTTTGACTGTATGCCTGCGCTAATTTAAATCCAATCCCACAACCTGATAATTCTTTAAAAGGATACTTGCAATCTGATCTTTTTGGATCAAGAACGGCTGCAGCATTAGGTAAAAATTCACCCGGAAGGTGATGGTCACAAATAATAAAATCTACTCCTCTCTCATTAGCATAATCGACTTTGTCATTTGATTTAATACCACAATCAAGAGCAATTATTAAGGAGAAATCATTTTGAGCAGCATAGTCAACACCCTGAAAAGAAATTCCATATCCTTCAGCATACCGATCGGGAATATAATATTCAACTGCAGAATAAAATGATGTTATAAAAGAATAAACCAAAGCAACAGCAGTAGTTCCATCAACATCGTAATCGCCATATACTAATATTTTTTCTCCTTGTTTTATGGCTAATGATAATCTTTCAACCGCTTTTTCCATATCCTTCATAAGAAATGGATCATGTAAATTATCCAGGGAAGGTCGAAAAAAAGTTTTAGCTAAATCAAAGTCAGTAATTTTTCTTTGTACCAACAAATTTGCTAATACAGGTGAAATATTGAGCTCATTAGCAATTTTTGCAACTATTGCAGAATCTCCAGGTTCTTTTAAAACCCATCTTTTTGTCCTAACCTTATTGAGAATCTCCATTTTTCAAAATTAACAAAAGCATTACTGTGGCTTCTTGAATTTGTACAAATAATATTAACAAAATAATCTTTTATTAAAGTTAGCAAATTCAATAGAAATTCCTGTTTGAGTTTTATACGCAGTAGCTCAAAGCATTTTAAGAAATACTGACTTAAAGTGGTTCAAATTTATTTGTAAATCACATAAACTTGGAGAATTTGTTAATCGATGGCAAAATGGATTTTTAAAATTCTTCAATGTCATTATACATATGCTTTGAATTTAATTTTCTACAAAGACTTTTCTAACAATTACCTTGGAAGGGCTTTCCAATTTGACAAGATAAATTCCACTATCAACATTTTTTAAATCAATGTTGTGTTTCCCTTTAAATTCCATTTGGGATGAATACACAGATTTTCCTATAAGATTAAAAACTTCTATTTTGGTATAGTCCATAAAATTATCAACTTCGATAGTAAAAAATCCTGAAGAGGGGTTAGGATAAATATTAAAATCTTTTTTATTATCAAACTTTTCAATTGACAATGCTTGTAATGTATTATAAGCATTGATTCTTCCGGCTCCTATTTGACCAGTATAGGAGAGATTTTGAGAATCAATGTTTTCACAACCATTTTTTAAAAATGTTTTCACTTCACTTGGAGATAAATCGGGATCAACAGAAAGAATTAATCCTGCCAAACCAGCAACAAGTGGACAAGCCATTGAAGTTCCACTCAGTGAACCATAACTGTTGTTTGTGCTAGAAGATAAAGTGCTAAAAATCGAAACACCAGGAGCCATTACATCTATAGTTGAGCCAAAATTTGAAAAAGATGCTTTTTGGTCTAACTGATCTGTAGCCCCCACACTTATCACATTATTATAAGCAGCAGGATAGAAAGGAGTGCTACTGTTGTTGTTTCCTGCTGCAGCTATTAATGTGATTCCCATGGCATTTGCAGCATTAATTATACTTTCTCCAGTTAAAAAAAACCCTGAAGAACCACCCCATGACATACTTATTATATCAGCTTTGGCCTGTATTGCATAATATACTCCATCGTAAGCATAAGGGAGTGAATTGCCTTCATCGCTGCTATTGTCATTGCTGCATTTAACAGCAATGATTTTCGTGTTATATCCCAAAGATGCTATACCAATTGCATTGTTTGTTGCAGAAGAGGCTATTCCGGCACAATGTGTACCATGAACAAAAGCACTGCTTGATGTAGCGCTTGTAGGAGGATTAGGATTGTTATTATTGTCGGCAACATCCCAACCATTCACATCATCTGTAAATCCATTTAAATCATCATCTATATTATTTGCGTCAATTTCACCAGGATTAATCCAAATATTGCTATTAAGATCCTCATGGGTTGTACTAACTGCATTATCAACAAGTGCTATACTTACTGCAGCTGACCCGGTTGTTATATCCCAAGCCTGAATTGAATTTATCTTAGCTAAAGCCCACTGAGAAGCTTGAAGGTCGTTGGGTGAATTAGATGTTCTGTACAATGGAGCCTTTTCGGCATATTCAATATATGGCAGTGTTTGAAAATCAGTAATAAGATTTTCTATTTCATTTATATCAGAAAAAACAACTCGATAAGTTTTATCTAAAGACACATTTAGTCCTGGAAAAGGTTTGGTGATAGAATCTATGTTATAAACACTATATAAATTATTCAAATCGGGATCACTAAAATTATAAGGAGATAATTCAATCACAGAGGTATCAAAAACTTTTACATAAATCCAACCATCTACAAAATTGGTATCCACAGTTTGACTATAAAGCCCTTTTGAAATAAGTATAAAAGCAATAAGAATGATTTTGGCAGTTTTCATGGTTTCTGAATTTTATAATCATTTGTACCAACCAACTTGTCAACGAATAGTGTTTTGCTTTTTATTGGGAATGGAAAATGACTAGGGTTTAAAAATGAATCACCATTTTACTTTCCTCCGTTTGCCTGCAAATCACTAATGCATTTGGAATCCAGAACAGGAATTCCACTTCCCAAAATATTGGCTATAATATCACTGGTCTCGGCTGTATAATACATTAAACAATCACTATTATTACAATGTTTGCCATGATTTATATCTTGATGATCCGATTGTAAGTCTGTTCCATTATTCACAAGACCTAAAATATGAGCAAATTCATGATTAGCTACAGTGGTTTCCAGAGAAGTGTTAGAAGGTTTACCTATACCACCTGAAAATTCACGGATAGTTTTTTCAAAAACAGCCATTGAAGTAGGTCCATAAGCAACGCCTAAGACTTTTGAACTTCCGCTATTTTCTCCATAATCAGCGTCTGCAAACAAGAAATAAGCAGTTAAAGTTTTATCCTTAGAATAATTAATCCTGTTGTTTTTCTCTATCTCTTTTATATCACTTAATGTGTAGGACGCTTTTCCTGGAGAGGAGATAGAATATTGTTTTATAGTTATTCCTTTTGATTTATTGAGTCGTTGTTCAAGAAAAGCCTTAAGATTATCAAGTGCTGCCGAAGTAGGTTGAAAACCCTCAACATATTGTATCTCTATTATTAACTGATCATACTTCTTGTCTGATAGAAAATCATTTGGAGTAATTTTACTATTGGTTTCGTTAATATCATCTTTCTTACATTGGGACACAAATAAAGCAACAAAGAATAGAATTGGGAAAATATGTTTTTTAGATATAATCATTTATTAAAATTTCATTAGTTTCTAAAAAAAATGCTTGAATTGTAAATTTACTAAATTATTTCAAAGCATAAAAGGATATCGCGTTAAAATCAATACGAATTGATCCTAAAACTAGTAAAAAAAAGATTGCTAATTAATGTTTTTTACGGCTAAATTTTACCAAAATTCATGCTTCTTAATTTGAAAATAATTTGAGAAAACAAAGTTATATTTGTTAAGGAAAAGGTTCTACGTTTTTAATTTTCCAAATGCTGATTTTTAATTTAATCTATTTTATTTTAAACAATTCTAAGACTAAAGTGATCATTATGAAAATTAACCAAATTAAAGAAACCTGCCTTTATATTGAGAATCTTGAAAAAACAGAATCATTCTATAATGAAATCATAGGTCTTAAAACTCATAGTAAAGCCGAAGGAAAGCATGTTTTTTTTAGAGCAGGAGAGTCAATGTTACTTTGTTTTTTAAAGGGAGTAACAAATAAACAAAGTAACCTTCCGCCCCATTTTGCAAACGGACAAATTCATTATGCTTTTGAAGTCGATGTTAACGAATATGAAAACTGCAAAAAAAAAGTACTTTCTTTTGGAATTAAAATTGAACACGAACAAGAATGGAAAAACAATTTAAAATCCTTTTATTTCAGAGATCCTGATATGCATTTAATAGAAATTTTACAAATGGGTATTTGGGATTAATCAAAGTTTCCATATAAAGGAGGGATACATAAAATACCCTGTTTAAGGTATTTTAAATGTAATAAATGGCATTTATCTTTGTTCTTAACAAATGGAAACAGATTATTCATCTTCCTCTTCTCAGCTGCCACAGGAATTAACCTGTGCTTGTGTTGCTTTTTCTTTTGAATGTAAAAAAAAGAAAAAGTGCTGTAAAAAATACAAAACAGGTAAAGGGTGCAAAAGTTGCCCGAAAAATGATTAGCAATTAACCAAAGGGTTTTCAAAAACTAATTTGCCTTGCTCTTCCTTGATAAAGAACACTAAGAGTAATTACTTCATTTTACTTTAATCAAATTTGGTTTGAGCTACTCTACTAATAACTCCTGAATAAACAGCAGAGATTTCGAAACCGCCTCTTCGTCCTGTAAATGCTCCCAAATAGGAAGAATTAACATCATAACTAATGCGATACACATTGGCACCTTGCTTTAATCCTGCATGGATGATAACTGCGTCTTTATTTCTATATCCAAGGCCAAAAATAATATCATATTCTGTGTCTTTTAGTTTATAATATCCAAGGGCTCCGATATTTAATTCCGTTGCCCTGGCCTGCATCATAAATAAAACAAGAGGAGTAACAGAAATGTCATCATTGATTTTTATGTCGGAACCTGCCGTAAAAACATATCGCATTGGCATACGGCTTTTTTGTGAAGTAAATGATTCATTAGGCATGGTAAGGTGGTAAATTGAAAAACCACCAAAAGGATGAACTTTCTTTTCTTCATCACGATATTTATAGAAGATTCCCATATTTCCGTCAAGACGCATAAGGCTTGTTCTTTCAAAATATTCTCCACTAGCTAAATTGGGATCAAAACCACCATCTGCAGTTGATGAATACTGATTGTCAAACACAAGATTCATTGGATTAAAACTTTTCTGAAATACTCCAATTTGTAATCCAGCTGACAAAAAATGTTTCTCAGTAGGATCATCCATAATCTGGTAAGCACCTGAGAGCATAAAATTTAAATTATTAAAATTTGAACTTCCCGCCCTGTTATTAATCAGGTAACCACCTAAACCAAAACGCTTATGAACTTTATCATATGCTAGATAACCTGTATTAAAAGGTTTTCCAACTGTTCTCCATTGTTGACGAAAATTTCCATAGATACGATAATCTGTTTTCTTATCTCCTAGATACATTCCTGTTAATGCAGGATTAGTATATAAAGTAGCTGCATCATACTGAGATAAATGAAAATCCTGTGATTTTGCAGTTTGGCAAAGCAACAAAAAAGTTGCGATCAAAAATATATTAATTGTCTTCATATACTTTGTTTTAGCGTATTAAAGTTACATCACCAAATAAGCGCACATCCTGGTCTTCAGTTGTTTTACCTACAACAGTATATACATAAACCCCTGCAGGTTGTTTAACACCGTTAATAGTTCCATCCCAGCCTGTGCTTTGATTGTTTGTCATAAAAATCAGATTACCCCATTCGTTAAATACTCTGAACTCTAATTGAACAAAAGGACCTCCTCTTACAAAAAGAATATCGTTTTTGCCATCACCATTCGGGGTAAATGCATTGGGAATGGCTACAGGGCCATCACCAGTAGATCCTTTATCAACCACAGTCAAAATGACTTCAGTAGAATCTGCACAACCTTGAGAATTGGAAACAGTTAAAACAACTGTATAGGTTCCTGGAATTGGGTATTGATAAGTGGTGTTTTGGGAAGTTGCACTGCTATTATTATGATCAAAATTCCAATTCCAAATAGTTGCTCCAGTAGAATTATCAGTAAATGTTATTTGTTCTCCTGAATAATAAGGAGCTTGTGAAACATTAAATCCTGCCAATGGTGAACCAGAAACCATAACAGTGCTTGAAACTGTATCTGTACAACCATTAAGTGTTGTAACAATAAGTGAAACATTGTAAGTGGCTGCACTTAAGTAGGTATGGGATGGGTTTTCAATTGCACTAGTTCCTCCATCTCCAAAACTCCAGGCCCAACTAGCAATTTCAGTACCCGGGGCTGATGATGTATCAGAAAAAAGTGCAGTTAAACCTGAACATCCCGCATTAAAAGCAAACCCACCAACAAATGGCTCTTCTATATTAACTGAATCGTTTACTGTAGCAACACAACCTGAATCAGAAGTTATTACAAGAGTAACATTATAAGATTCTGTTGAAACATACGAATGAGTAGGGTTTTGTAATGTAGAATTACCATTATCTCCGAAACTCCAGTTCCATGAACTTATAATACCTGAATTAATTGAAGAGTTGTCGGTAAACTCAACATCTGAATTGCCACATTCTAAAACAAAAGAGAATGAAGCATCAGGCGATGAATTTACTGTTACTGTCTTAATTATTGTATCTGTGCAACCAAAATTATTTGCAACAACCAGCATAACATTATAAGTTCCGGCCTGAGTAAATACATGATTCGGGTTCTGAGTTGAAGCAAAGTTACCATCATCAAAATTCCATTCCCAATTACTAACATCTATTGAAGATGCATCAGTAAAAGAGACCTGAATACCTGAGCAAATAACAGGAGTGTTAAAATCGGCTAGAGGGCTACTACCAAAAGTAACAGTAAATGAATCTACTTCGGCAAGGCAATCACCATTACCATATGACTCCAGATAGATAATTACTGATCCTGCTGCTAAATCAGAAGCAGAAGGAATGTATTCTCCTGTAAGAGAAGAATCTCCTGGCATAAAAGTACCTGAGCCATTAGATGACCAAACTCCTCCCGAAGAAACAGAAACTGTTCCAATAAGAAGTATTTGATCATTATTACAAATTGTAATATCAGAACCAGCTTCAACTACCGGGGCAGGAGTGAATTGTACTTCCAAAGAGTCAGAAACAGGCATACAAGCATTTGTGGCTGACAATACAATATAAATACTTCCAGAAGCAATATCAGAGGCACCTGGAGTATATATAGCATTCATACTAGTATCATTATCAAAGGATCCAGAGCCTCCGGTTACAGACCAAATCCCTGTTCCTGCTCCTCCTGAAATTATACCATATAAAAGAATTTCTGCATTGTTAGAACAAACTATTGTATCATTTCCAGCATTTAAAACAGGTAATTCCTGAATGGTTATTACAACAGTATCATTGCTTGTTCCACAACCTGAATTACTAGTTGCTTCAAGTAATAGAATTACAATTCCATCAAGTTCATCCTGAGCACTTATTAAATAATCCGTGTTCATTTGGCTAGCATCAGTAAATGAACCACTTCCAAGAGTTGACCATGTTCCAAAACTATTTCCTGATACAGATCCATTTAACTGTACCTGAGTTGTTCCCTCACAAACTATAAGGTCTGTTCCAGCATCAGCAACAGGTGCAGCAAATATTTCAATTAAAGTACTATGATTTGCTAATGCACATCCACCAGAAGCTGCTATGGTATTGGTTATAGTATAAACTCCGGCAGTACTAGCTAACAAATCAATTTCACCACTTACTGGATCAACAAACACAACTCCGGTAGGTGTAGCACTGAAAACACCTGCACTTGAGCCAATTGGGAAATCAGGAAACAGGGATCCTATACCCTGGCAAATTGGAGCGACATAGCTAAAAGTAGCATCAGGCGCATTAGTAATTGTAACTGTTGCTTGTGCTGTGTCCGAACATGTTCCATTAGTAATAAATGTCACCAGGTAAGTATCAAGAGCGGAAGCAGCAACATCGATTTCACCTGTTGTGGTACTTACGAAAACCAATCCGGCAGGAGTACTTGAAAATATTCCTGATGCTCCGGATAGCACAACAGGTATTGCATTAGAACCTGTTACACAGAAAGTACCTGAGGAATAACTAAAAGTAGCATCATCTTTATCAATAGTAATAGTAATCTGATCAGCATCAGCTATACAAGGTCCAGAAGGTTCATCTGTACTTAAAGTTAAAATAACTGATCCTGCAGATATATCAGAAAGGCCTGGAGTATATATTGCATTTAAATCATTTATTGATGGGCTAAAAGTTCCATCTCCATTACTTGACCAAGTACCTGTAGTGGCAGAACCACCTATACTCCCTGAAAGATTTACAGTTGAGCCTTCACAAACAGTTTGATTTGAACCAGCATTAGCAATTGCTGAGGGATCAATTGTAATCAGAACATCATCAGTTGCAGAAGGACAAGGCCCCACTGTTGTAAGTGTTAGATTTGCTGACCCTGCAGTAATTTCAGCTGCAGAAGGTGTATAAACAGCATTTAAATCCGAAGTAGAAGAAAATGAACCACTACCTGACCAAATACCACCTGTGGCAGAACCACCAACTATTCCGTTTAATGTTAGTGTTTCTCCCTCACAAATAGTTTGAGGAGTGCCTGCATTAACAATAGGAGAAGGATTAATTATAACAGTAACAGAGTCAATCGCAGCATCACAAGGGCCAGTAGGATTATCTGTGGTAAGATAAAAAGTAACACTTCCATTTGATATATCACCCACAGTAGGAGTATATGTAACATTTAAATCTGTAGCACTTGGGGTAAAACTTGCTGTACCTCCACTCCAAGTTATAGAACTTGCTGAACCTCCAAATATTCCTGTTAATTGAACTTGATCACCTTCACAAATTTGAGTTTGAGCCGCAGTAGCATCAACTGTAGGTCCTTCAAAAATAGTAACAGAGAATGTTTCCTGAGCCTGTGCACATCCACCTGCGGGAGCAATATAATTTGTTATGGTATATGTTCCAAATGTACTTGCAGACAAACTAATTTCACCTGTATTAGTACTTACAAAAGTTAATCCAGCAGGAGATGAACTAAAAACACCTGCAGAAGCTCCAGTAGGAAATATTGGAAAAGAATTTGCATCAGATGAACAAAAAGGTTCATCATAGCTAAAAGAAGCATCAGGTGCAGTAGTAATGGTTAAATTCTGAGTGCTGGAATTCGGGCAAGGACCTGCCGTTGTAAAAGTTATTATGTAAGTTCCTAATGATGATTGACTAAGATCAACTTCCCCTGTTGAAGAATTAGTAAATACTAAACCTGCAGGTGAAGATGTAAAAGTTCCTGGTACTCCTCCAAAAGTTGTAGGAACAGGATATACACCAGTAATACAAACAGTTCCTGAAGGGTAGGCAAAGGAAGCATTATCTATATTTATCGTAATAAGCACTGTATCAACAGCAGCTTGACAAACTCCTCCCGAAGTGCCTGTTGTCAAAACAACAATAGCTTGCCCTGCGCTAACTTGTGCAGATGTTGGAGTATAGGTAGCATTCATATCAAGAACTGAAGGAGAAAAATTTCCATTGCCAGTCCAACTTGCTGAAGTTGCAGAACCACCAAAAGAACCATTTAAACTGGCTGTTTGACCTGCACATATAGTTATATCACCTCCTGCATTTGCTGTAGGAGCAGGTTGTATTGTTATAGTGAAATCTTCGCTGGCTGCTGCACAACCACCTTGTGCAGCAATAAAATTGGTTACTATATATGTTCCCGGAGTACTGGTGTTTAAATTAATTTCACCTGTAGAAGTGCTAACAAAAACCAAACCTGAAGGAGTTGCACTAAAAACTCCTGCACTTGATCCTGTTGGAAACAAAGGAAGAATATTTGCAGCAAATTGACAAACAGGTGTGGTATAACTAAAGGTTGCATCAGGAGCGTTGGTAATTGTAATAGTTTGAGTTGCTGTATTCGGACAAGGACCGTCTGTAGTATATGTGACTGTATATGTTCCTAAGACACTTGCAGATAAGTTTATTTCTCCTGTAATGGTACTAGAAAAATTTAAACCAGCAGGTGTAGCAGAAAACTCACCCGTAAAGCCCCCGGTAATTGTAGGAGTTGGATCTGTCCCTGTTATACAATAGGTAGATGGTGAATAGTTGAAAGAAGGATCATCAAGTGGAATAACAGTAACAGTAACAGCAGATGTTGGACCTTCACAACCATTTACAATAGTACTGACATTATAGGTAGTATTAACTGTAAGTGCAGGAGTTGTAAAGGAATTTCCTGTTCCTAAAAGTGTTCCTCCGGAACTATACCATCCATAAGTGCCTCCAGGGGCTGTTGCTGTTAATATTGCTGATTGACCATAACAGGTTGTTTCATTAGCGGCTGTAGGAGCAACGGGCAAAGGAGTAACTGTAACAGTAACCGAGGTGCGACTTAAACTTGAGCAACCATTAACAGTTGTTTGTACATAATAAGTAGTATTGGAAGTCAAAACAGGTGTAGTATAAGAAGAACCTGTGCTTAATAAAGTACCGCCTGTTATATCATTATACCATTGGTAAGTTCCTCCCGGTGCTGTTGCTATTAATGTTGCAGTTGTGCCTTCACAAATAGTTTGGTTAGCAGCAGTAGGGGTAACAGGATATGGATTTACTGTAACAGTAACTGCTGTTTCAGGTCCCTCACAACCATTAATTGTGCTTGTAACATAATAGGTTGTTGTAATATTTAAATTTGGTGTAGTATAATTACTTCCTGTATGAATATTGTTCCCTGCTGGAGCATCATACCAATTATAATCTCCTCCTGGTGCTGTTGCAGAAAGAGAAGTTGATTGCCCCTGGCAAATAGAAACACCGGCAGCTGTTGGTGCAGCTGGAGTTGGATCCACTATCACCTGAACAGCAGTTCTTGGTCCTTCACAACCATTTACTGTAGTTTGCGCATAGTATGTAGTTGTTGTTAATAAAACAGGAGTTGTAAAAGAACTTCCAGTTCCTAATAAATTTCCTGCTGTTGCAGAATCATACCAACCATAAGTACCTCCGGGAGCGGTTGCAGTTAAATTAGCTGTTAGACCTTCGCAAATTGTAGTTCCATTTGCAGTAGGAGCTACAGGTATAGGATTAATAAAAACAGTTACTGTATCAACTGCTTGGTTACAAGGCCCAGCAGGATTGTTTGTGGTAAGAATTAAGTTCACAAACCCTGCACTTTCCTCTGCGATACTCGGAGTATAAGTAATATTCGAAGCTGTAGTTGATGAATAAATTCCTGTGCCTCCTGACCAGGTAAAAGAGGTTGCAGAGCCTCCTATTGAACCTGATATACTAGCCGACTGTCCAGCACAAATATTGATATCTGTTCCTGCATTTGCAGTTGCAGCCTGATCAATAGTAACTGTACTCGTTGCCGAAGTTGCAGGACAACCACCTGCCGCAACAATTGTATTTGTTACGGTATAGGTTCCAGGTATACTTGTTTGAAGATTAATTTCACCAGTTGAAGTATTCTCAAAATTCATACCTCCTGGAGATGCGCTAAAAACTCCAGCACTTGCACCCACAGGGAAAGTTGGCAAAGGATTATTTTCAAACTCACAGAAAGGAGTGGAGTAGCTAAAATTTGCATCAGGAGCGTTGGTAATAGTAATGCTTGTACTTTCTGAATCAGGACAAGGCCCATTTGTTGTAAAAGTTACTGTATAAGTATTTAAAGCACTTCCTCCAACATTTATTTCTCCAGTTGAAGTGCTTACAAAAACTAATCCAGCAGGTGTTGCTGTAAACGTCCCGGTAAAACCTCCGCTTATACTTGGAGTACCATTTGTACCTGTGATACAATATGTTCCTGAAGTATAGGAAAATGATGGATCGTCTGTTGGAGTAACCGTTACAATTACTGCCGTTCTCGAACTTGTACAACCATTAACAGTAGTTTGAACATAATATGTTGTTGAAGCTATTAAAACAGGTGTAGTATATGATGCTCCAGAAGACAATAAGGTACCTGCAGAAGCAGCATCATACCATTCATAATTTCCTCCTGGTGCAGTTGCAATTAAAGTTGCTGTATTTCCCTGGCATATTGTTGTTCCAGCTGCTGTTGGAGCAACCGGAATTGGATCAACGGTAACAGTAACAGCTGTTCTGGAACTTGGACAACTATTTACAGAAGTTTGTACAAAATAAGTAGTTGTGACATTTAATACAGGAGTTGTAAATGAAGATCCAGTTGCCAGAAGGGTACCTCCAGTTAAAGCAGTATACCACCTGATAGTTCCACCAGATGGACTTGAAGCTGTTAAAGTGGCTGTGTTTCCTGCACATATTGTAACTCCATTAGCTGTAGGTGGAACAGGAGTTGGATTTACGATCACATTCACAGTTCCAGCTGAACCTGTACAACCATTAACCGTAGCAGATACTGAATAAGTTCCTCCTTGTGCTAATGTAGCACTTGTAATTGATTGAGTTGCTCCATTCGCATTATAGCCATTTGGTCCTGTCCAATTATATGTAGCACCCGAAACACCCGATGCTGAAAGAGTAATTGTTGAACCCTCGCAAACAGGACTATTAGAAGTTGCTGTTGGTGCAGCAGGTATTGAATTAACGGTAACAGTAACTGTACCAGCAGGTCCTGTACAACTACCTACTGTTGCTGTAACAGAATAGATTCCTGATGCAGTAGATGTAGCATTTGCAATAGTTGGGTTTTGACCTGTTGAGGAAAAGCTATTCGGACCACTCCAGTTGTAAGTAGCACCTGATATAATTGATGCAAAAAGATTTAAAGTTTGACCAGCACATATTGCTGAATTACTTGTTGCCTGTGGGGCTGTAGGAGTAGGATTAACTATGACACTTGTTGTTCCTGCAGGACCGGTACATCCATTAACAGTTGCTGTTACTGAATAAGTGCCAGCATTTGACACTGTAACCGAGGCAATTGAAACTGAGGCTCCTGAGGCTGTATAACCTCCAGGACCAGACCAATTATAAACAGCTCCTGTTACTCCACTTGCTGTAATGGTTAAAGTTTGGCCCTCACATAATGGTCCATTATTATTCGCTGTTGGAGTTGCTGGTATTGGATTTACAACAACATTTGTTGTTCCGGCAGGACCCGTACATCCACTAACTGTTGCAGTTACTGAATATGTTCCTGATTGAGTGATTTGAGAATTTGTAATACTTACAGAAGCTCCTGTTGCAACATAGCCTCCAGGACCTGTCCAATTATATACGGCTCCTGCTACTCCTGTAGCATTTAATGTAATGGTTTGGCCGGCACAAACAGGGCCTGTATTAGATGCTGTTGGTGCAATCGGAGATGGGTTAATAGTAACATTAGTAGTTCCAGCAGGTCCTGTACATCCATTTACTGTTGCAGTAACCGAATATGTCCCTGCATTTGCCAATGTGGCAGAAGCAATGGAAACAGATGCTCCTGAAGCAGTATAACCTCCCGGACCTGTCCAATTATATATGGCGCCAACTATTCCACTCGCTGTAAGAGTTAGTGTTTGTAATTCACAAATAGGACCATTATTACTTGTTGATGGGGCTAATGGTATAGGGTTTACAACTGCATTAGTTGTTCCTGCAGGGCCAGTACATCCATTTACAGTTGCTGTTACAGAATAAGTTCCTGAATGAGTAGACTGAGCATTTGTTATACTTACAGATGCTCCTGAAGCAGTATAGCCTCCTGGACCAGTCCAATTATATGTTGCTCCCGCTACTACACTTGCTGTCAATGTTAATGTTTGACCAGCACAAATTGGTCCAGAATTGGTTGCTGTGGGTGCTAAAGGAATAGGATTCACAGTTACAGAAACTGTTCCGGCAGGGCCAGCACACCCACCAACTGCAGCTGTTACTGAATAAGTTCCGCTAGCAGTAGTTGTTACACTTGCTATTGTAGGATTTTGAACTAATGAAGTAAATCCATTAGGACCAGTCCAAGAATAGGTTGCCCCTGTAATGGCAGAAGCAAATAAATTTAAAGTTTGACCAACACAAACTGGTGAGTTACTTGTGGCTGTTGGTGCTACAGGAATAGGATTAACTGTAACTGATATAGATCCGGCAGGGCCTGCACAACCGTTTACTGTAGCAGTTACTGAATAAGTTCCCGCATTACTTAAAGTTGCACTTGGTATTATAGGGTTTTGTAATGCAGAAGTAAAACTATTTGGGCCTGTCCAGGAATAAGTAGCGCCTGTGATAGTGCTTGCTGTTAAATTAATTGCTTGTCCAACACAAACGGGACTATTAGAACCAACAGTAGGAGCAACAGGTATTGGTTCAACAATTACAGATACTGTTCCTGCAGGGCCAGTACAACCACCTACAGTGGCAGTTACTGAATAGGTTCCGCTATGGGCAATTGTTGCACCAGCAATAGCTGGATTTTGTAAAGTAGAAACAAAGCTATTAGGACCTGTCCATGAATATGTTGCTCCTGTAATAGTACTTGCTGTTAGGTTTATAGATTGACCTACACAAACAGGACTGTTTGATCCGGCTGTAGGAGCAACAGGAATAGGATTAACAGTAACTGAAACTGTTCCAGCAGGGCCGGCACAACCTCCAACTGTTGCTGTCACTGAATATGTTCCTGCATTTGCCAATATAGCATTTGCAATAGAAGGATTTTGAATAGTAGAAGTAAAGCCATTTGGGCCTGTCCAATTATATGTTGCACCTGTTATTGTGGATGCTGTTAAATTAATAGTTTGGCCTACACAAACAGGACTGTTGGAGCCGGCAGCAGGTGCTGATGGCTCAGGACTTACAATAGAATTAGTGGTTCCTGCAGGACCTGTACAACCATTTACTGTTGCTGTAGCAGAATAAGTTCCTGTATGAGTTGCTTGTGCATTTGTAATATTAACCGAAGCTCCTGTAGCAGTATATCCACCAGGACCTGTCCAATTATATATTGCTCCACTAACCCCACTGGCTGTTAATGTTAATGTTTGTCCTACACAAATTGGTCCTGAATTAGTTGCTGTTGGCGCTAATGGAATAGGATTTACTGTAACAGCAACTGTTCCTGCAGGGCCTACACAACCACCAACAGAAGCTGTTACTGAATAATTTCCAGTTCCAGCAATTGTTATGCTTGATATTATCGGATTTTGATCTGTGGATGTAAACCCATTAGGACCTGTCCATGAATATGTTGCTCCAGTAATAGTAGAAGCAAATAAATTTAAAGTTTGGCCTACGCATACAGGAGAATTACTTGTTGCCACTGGGGCAACAGGAGCTGCATTTATTACCACTGTTGTAGTTCCGGCAGGACCTGTGCAGCTATTAACAGTTGCTGTAGCTGAATAAGTGCCAGCATTAGCCACTGTTACTGATGCAATTGAAACTGAGGCACCAGAACCTGTATATCCATTAGGTCCTGTCCAATTGTAAGTTGCGCCTGTTACTCCACTAGCTGTTAAAGTTAAACTCTGCCCCTCACATAGAGGCCCATTATTACTTACTATTGGAGCTATGGGGATAGGTGTAATTGAAACTGTAGTAGTTACTGTTTGACTTGGACATCCTGCAACAACTATATAACATGAATAAGTTCCGGCATGGGTAGAAGTTACAGAAGGAATAGAAGGGTTTTGTAAAGAAGAGGCAAAACCATTTGGACCAGTCCAAAAATAATTAGCTCCTGTAATAGTACTGGCAGTTAAATTTAATGTTGATCCCGCGCAAACAGGGGAATTACTGCTAATTATGGGAGGAGAAGGCTCGGTACTTTGAATAACTTGCACGGTATCCATAGCAGGACAACTAAAAGTAGTATCTGAAATTTGAACATTATACATACCAGCAGGAACAGTGATAGATTGAGTTGTTGCTCCGTTATTCCATAAATAGGAATAAGGCGGAGCTCCCCCTGTAGCGTTAGCAGTTAAGGTTATAGTACTTCCTGAACATATATAAGCATTAACAGGAGTGATTTCAGCGGTCATTCCTGGCACAATATACACTCTTACTGTATCTCTAGATGTACCAGAGGCACAGCCTGTTGCTGTCCCAGAAACCACATAATCAATATAAGGAGGAAAGGTTGCCGGTGCTGGAGGAGGTGTGATGTAAGTTGTATCACATGCTGATGTACAGGAAAGCCAGGAATTATATGCCCCTGAAGCTCCCGGAAAAATAGAATTCCAAACTATAGAAGGTTTATTTAACCCTTCAACTGTCATTGTTCCTGTACATCCTTGTTGTACAGTAAAATCAGCTGAGGCAGAAAAAGTACGACTTGATGATAGAGTATAAGTTGCTGAATTACCTCCGGTTTTACAAAAAATAAGAGTAAAGGAACTCATTCCTGCAACACAAAGCGGTGTACCAATGGAAGTACCCACAGGGTTACAATTAATATGATAGTTACCATTTCCAGGAGGAGCATTAGATGAGGCAAAACCAAATTCATTAGCACCAGGATGTAATGTGATAAAAAACATTATGCAACCTGTCTGGCCCAAACATGCACCAGACCTAGTCTTAGTTCTAGTCCAAACAGAATCAGGGTTCGCAGAAAGATTAACCCAAACAGAATCTACTAAACAACCGTTACAATTCTGAGCTTTTACTTCTGGTGATAAAAAAAACAGAGAGAAAAATGAGATGCAGATAAATAATTTATAGTACAGTTTATTCATATAATAATGGATAAGATATTCGTTCGTTTACGAACATTGTGACGCAATGTTTCTATAAATGGAAAAATTATATTTTTAAAATTTCCATTCAATGATAATTTTACCTGTGGATTTCCTGCTTTCTAAGTATTCGTGGGCTTTTTCAATTTCATAAAATGGAAAGACAGCTCCTGTTTGAGGATTTATTTTTTTGGAATTATACAATTCCAGGAGATTTATTAAACAACGTTGTATGATTTCCGGTTTAAAATCTGCAATTTTTAGCATATTTAATCCGATTATACTCTTGGAAGTCATTAAAAGAAGAACTGGGAGAATAACTCCATAGTCCCATACGAGTTTTAAAGTGGAGAGTTTCCCCCATTTTCCATCTAGGCGCTGAGCAGCACCATAGCAAACTATTTTTCCACCATGGGTAAGTAATTTTAAGCTTTTGTTAAAAACACTTCCACCAATGGAATCAAAAACAACATCCATTCCTAGGCTTCCTCTTATTTTTCTGATTACCTCATCAAAATTTTCCTTATTGTAATTAATGGGATAATCTACTCCCAAATTTTTCAGGTATTCAAGTTTTTCATCAGAGCCAACTGTACCATAAACAACGCAGCCTTTTGCTTTTGCCATTTGAACAAGAGCTGTACCTACTCCACCGGCAGCGGCATGAATTAAAACGTGATTTTCAGGGAAAAGATTCACAAGTTCATATGCACCATAATAAGCTGTAGAATACTGAGTCCCGAGGGCTGCAGCAACGCCTGCATTCATATTATCAGGAATTTTAACTACTGCACTTTGATCCGTAACTGCAAACTGAGCATAACCTCCAAAACGAGTAAAGGCCAATACCCTATCTCCTATTTCAAAATCTTTTACACTTTCTCCGAATGCTTCAATTCTTCCAACCACTTCATAGCCCAAAACAGCTGGAAGCGGAGGTGCATCTTTATACAAGCCATTGCGGGCAAGTACATCAGCAAAGTTAAGGCCTGAGGCTTCTGTTTTTATAAGGACCTGGGAACTTGTTGGAATAGGTTTTGCTATTTCTGATAACTCAAAAGCGTTTTCAGCTTTTCCATAATTTTTAAGAATTATCGCTTTCATTTTTCTCTGCAAATTTGTGGCCAGATACAACTATAACTATTTCTCCCTTTACAGGTTTACTGCTAAAATGGGCTATTAGCTCATCTAAATTACCCCTAGCGGTTTCCTCATATAGCTTTGTGATTTCTCTGGAAACAGAAGCTTGCCTTTGGGATCCAAAATATTCTTTAAACTGTTCAAGCGTCTTTAGTAATCTGTAAGGAGATTCATAAAATATCATTGTCCTATCTTCATCAACCAGTTTTTTAAGTTTTGTTTGTCTCCCTTTTTTATGTGGGAGAAAGCCTTCAAAACAAAATCTGTCAGCAGGCAAACCTGAATTCACAAGGGCAGGTACAAATGCTGTTGCCCCAGGAAGGCACTCTACTTCTAAACCTTTTGCTATGCACTCTCTGACAAGCAAAAAACCTGGATCAGAGATACCAGGAGTTCCTGCATCGGTAACAAGTGCTATTGATTCACCTCCTGCAATCCGCTCAGCAATCATTGCAACAGTTTTATGCTCGTTGTGCTGGTGATGAGAATATATTTTTTTTTCGATATTGTAATGCTTGAGCAAAAAAGAAGTGTTTCTTGTATCTTCGGCCAATATTAAATCAACCTCTTTTAAAATTCTTATTGCCCTTAATGTAATGTCTTCGAGATTGCCTATTGGAGTAGGAATAAGAAAAAGCTTTGCCATATTATTTTTGTTCCGGACTGGCTGTGAGAATACCAGTAAAATCTGTTAATAACCGGAATATTTCATCATAAACCGGAAGTTTAATCTTATCAGATGTATCATTAACATCATGATATGCTTTATTTTCGCCTAAAGTATAAATAAAAAAACACCTCACCCCATTTTCAGAAAAAAAATAATGGTCACTGTTGGCTGCCTTTCCCCTTTCATTTATTTTAGTCAGGTAATTATTCCTGTCATTTATTTTATTGAGCAGCAAGAATTCTTCTTTAAACTCGCTTGCATTTACCACAGTAATTCCCTCTTCCCCATTACCTAACAAATCCAGATTTACTAAAAACCTGATGTTTGCTAATGGAAATAAAGGGTTCTTTGTATAATATTCTGAACCTATTAAGCCCGCCTCCTCGGCAGAAAAAGCAATAAAAACAATGGAATATGCAGATGGGTTTCTTGAATAATGAGCCGCAAGATCGGAAATCAGAGCTATTCCGCTTGCATTGTCATTTGCTCCCGGGAAATAAGTATTTTTACCCATCCTTCCCAAGTGATCATAATGAGCGGTGAAAACAATAAAGGAATCAGGATTTGATACTCCTTTAACATATCCAATTACATTTTGAGATGAATAAGTATTGTAAAATTTGTTTTCAATATTAACAGAAATAGTTTTTGATTTTAATGGAAACTTATTTCTTACTACCTCTAAAGCAACGTAATCGGCTTTTTGTTGAGAAACACTCCAGGTTAGCTTGTCATCAGTAAGTTTGATTATTCCTTTTGCTTTAAATGGATTACTTAGTGCAGCTTTAAAAACTTCCTTATCTGTATTAGATTTAACGCCCGTATTATCTACAACAACATATTTATCAGAAAAATTGGATTTTGAAAATGCTTTTAATTTTTTTTTATTGTTCCAGGTTTTATAATCAAAAAGTATTGTATTATATGTGCCGGAATCTGAACCTGAAAAAGGAATTATAAGATAATCTAAGCCTGGGAGTAGTTTTTTATCATCAACAGAAAAATCAGCTTTTCCAGGAAAAGTGTTTACACTGAAAGTAAAAGGTTGAAAATAATTATTGTTAAAAGGCAATAATTCCCATTTAACAAACTCCTGTTTAATTAAATCAGCTGCTAAATTATCCCCGCCTAAAACATAACCTCTTCCATGCATTCCAGGAGCAGATAAGGTGTCGATTATCATTTTTGCATAGCCTTGGTCTTGAGCCGAAACGCACAAACTTATGCTAATAAAAAGAATAAAAATTTTAAGGAATTTCATGGAAAAAGTAAAGCAAAAAATTTAAAAAAATGTTGGTAATCTTTAACTGAAAATAATTACTGAAATAGTATTTTTAAATATATCTTCTGTGAACCAGTTCAACGAAAGATTTAACAGCAAGGGAGTCAAATTTCCAATTATATTTCACAGCGAGTTCCTGATTTAAAATATTTTCCGCCTGAGCAAAGTTTTGCAGGTTATTTAATCTCAAAACGGTATCAGAAAACACCTTGGCATCATTGTCAAACAATTCCTTAATAAATAAAAATCTTTCATTAACACCAATTGCTTTTGGTAAATCACTAATAGGGTTGTTTTGCAATTTACTGGAAAGGCTTGAATACAGCTTGCTCTGCCCTATTCTTTCATTTAAAGAGCCCTTGTTTTCGATTTTCTCTTTAAGCCTGGTATTAATGTCATTCAATGTTTTTTCAGTAGATTTTTCTTCTGCTTTTTGTTCTGTATTATTAAGTTCTTCCTTTATTTGCGCTTTATAAGAAGGGGCTTCCTCTTGCTTAAATTCTTCAGAAGTATCAAAATTATTTAGAACACTTATAATTTCCTCTTGTTTATTTATTTCTTGTTCTTCTATATTTGAATCAAAAGCTTCATGAGCATGAAGATAATTAAAGACTACTGATTTTTCATGCAATTTTCTGATTTTAGAAAGGATATTTTCCAACTCCAGTTGAGGAATTCTTTCAAAGTCCGTAACCCTGTCAGAATGTTCTTTAATGTTATCAATTAATTCGCTGATTTCTTTTCTTAATTTTTGAACATTCATGTTTTTGCCATTTAAAGTAGAATGAACGGCTTTTTCATTAATTTTGCCTTCATTGAAAAAATTAAAGATAATATAGAAAATCGGAATATTGTAAAGCCCGGTGATCTTTTTTAAAAAACATAAAAAATGTTCCTGGAAATCACCGGAAAAGAGCCATTAAGAAAAGGAAGTATTGAAGTAATTTGTGGCTCAATGTTTTCTGGAAAAACAGAAGAGCTGATCAGACGACTTAAACGTGCCAAGTTTGCAAAACAAAAAGTAGAGATTTTTAAGCCTGCTATTGATACTCGTTATGATGAGATACAAGTGGTTTCACATGATTCAAATTATATACATTCAACTCCTGTTCCATCTTCCTCCAACATCCTGCTTTTAGCTTCTGATGTTGAAGTTGTTGGAATTGATGAGGCTCAATTTTTTGACATGGGACTTGTAGATGTCTGTAATCAACTAGCTAATCAAGGGCTTCGAGTAATTATTGCAGGGCTTGATATGGACTATTCCGGAAAACCTTTTGGCCCTATTCCCTCATTGCTTGCCATTGCTGAATATGTAACAAAAGTACATGCAATTTGCATGAAGTGTGGGAATTTAGCTAATCATTCCCACAGGATGATACCAGATGAAAAACTTGTTCTTCTGGGAGAAACAGATAACTATGAGCCTTTATGCAGAGACTGTTTCAGAAATTCTACAATAAAAAAATCATAAGATTCCGGCACTTGTTTTTCTAACTTTCCTGGTTGATTTGCTCTTGTTGATTTGCTCTTAAAAATGAGGAATTCTCCTTATTTTTTACTATATTTATTGGCATAAAGTAAAAAACAAAAAGCTATGAAAACCATATTATTACCAACAGATTTTTCTGAAAACGCCTCTAATGCAGTCCGCTATGGCTTGAATATTGCCAAGGCAACCAAAGCGAGTGTGATTTTTTTTCATGCTAACCATGTTCCAGTAATTGCACCCAATACTCCTGTGGGAGTATACGATAATTTAATCAGAATAGATGAGGAGCAACAACTCGAATCACTTCATCAGCTTAGAGATAAATTGTATGCAGAATTAGGTATAAATTTGGAAGATGTGCCATCAAAATGTATTGTTAAATTAGGTTTTGTGGTTGATGAAATTAGTGAAGCAGCAAAAGAGTTCAATATAGGCTTAATTGTTATGGGAACCCAAGGTGCATCAGGATTAAAAAAAACATTCATAGGAAGTAACACAGTAAGTGTAATTCAAAATGGTGTAGCTCCTTTACTCTCAGTTCCAGAAACAGCTAAATATAAAAAAATCGAAAAAATCGTACTGGCTACTGACTACCATCTTTCCAAGGATGAAAAAGTACATTCTCTTTTACTGGAAATAGCATTAATTTTTAATTCAGAAGTATTAATATTAAATGTAAAACCAGAATTGGAGAAAGTCCCGTCTTTTGATCAAGCGGTTGAAGGATTAAAAATCGAATCCGTTTTTAAGCCAATTAAACATAGTTTCCATTTTTCTGAAAATGATGACATCGTTGATGGGATAGAATCTTTTGTAAAGCAGAAAAATGCAGATATACTTGCCATGATGCCTCATAAAAAGTCTGCTTTTGAAGCTTTATTTACAAAAAGCTATACCGAAGAAATAGCATTTCAGGCTGACATTCCCTTGCTTACTTTACCTGAATTAATCTAATACAAAATGTTCAAAATACTTATACCTACCGATTTTTCACCTTCTGCTAGCACTGCTATTAAATACGCAATGTCTATTTCCGGCAATTTTGAATCCTTAAACATATCTCTGTTTCACTGTATTGACACATCTGATTTAAGCAGAAGTTTCATTCATAAAATAGAAGATGTTTTATTGAAAGAGGCAGAGGAAGAAATGAAAAAAATTGCCACTGATAATATAGGAAATGCGGCAGTAGGAACTAAAATAGATTATGACATAGTATTTGGAGAACCTGAAGAGCAAATTATAAACAAGGTAAAAGAAAACAAAATAGATTTAATTGTAATGGGCACCCAGGGAGCCGGAGGAATGAAAGAATTATTTTTCGGAAGCAACACTTCAAAAATAGTTGAAAAGAACACTTTTTGCCCCCTAATTGTGGTTCCTCAAAACACTCCGACACGTCCAATCACTCATATTGTATATGCTTCAGACCTTGCTGATTTAGAAAGTGAGGCAGCCTTAATAATTGCTTTTGGAAAATTATTTAACGCCCACGTTACTGTTCTTCATTTAACAGATGATCCTGAAAAAGAAAAAGAATTTAACCAAACAGAAGAAACAGAAAAACTGATTCAAAAGTTCCATTATCCAAACTTATCTTTTCAAGTGAAATTTGACATTGATGTTTTGGAAGGAATAGAAAACTTTCTAATAGAAAATAAGGTAAGCATGGTCGCTTTGTTTTCCAGAAGAAAAACAGCATTTGAAAAACTCTTAGATAAAAGTTTCACGAGAGAAATGTCTTTACATACACACATTCCCATGCTGGTAATGCCCTATGATTTAATTTTAGATTAAAACCTAATGAAATAGATGCACCGAATAGTGCACAAACACTGATGAAGCTACCAAGGCATACCCGATAGCTATCGGACCCATATGAAATTAAAAATAATTATCTAGTGATATCTTCTCCTATCATAAGAATTATAATGCTTCAACTATTTTAAGAATAACAAGAGTTTCAAATTGCCCTGCCTTAATTATTCCAGCTTCCTATCCGGGGATAGAATTAAGAAAATTTGTATTTGTAAGTGATTTTACTTATTATTTTGATAGTAAAGAGAAAATAATGGAAGACTTTAAAAATCTAATATCTCTTACCTCAGCCTTTAATCCGGAAATAAAATTATTATATTTAAACATTGATAAAAGGGATGAAAAAGAAGTAAAGGAAAATATGGAAAATTTCATCTCTGAATTTCCTGTTCAAAAACTATCCTTAAATATTTTAAAGAATGAAAATGTTGAGGATGGTGCATTAGAGTTTATGAAAAAATCAAATGCTGATGTACTTAGTATTTCAGGCCATGGAAGTGGTGATTATTATACCCAACTTCGTACAAGCATTTCAGAGAAAACCATTGAAAAATCAAGTTATCCCGTTTTGATTTTCAGAATAGATTCATAATAATTTTTGGCAGGCAAATTGTAATTAAACACAAAAGGTATATCCTTTTATTTCCCTGCAATTAAAAACAGTATTATGAAATGGTCATTGAATCTAGGAAAAGTAGCCGGAATTAAATTATTTGTTCACTGGACTTTTTTACTGCTAATCGGCTTTATTGTATTTAGAAGTGTATCAATAGGTTTAGATTTAGCTCAAACATTGTGGTATATATTTTTCGTTCTTGTGGTGTTTGCTTGTGTTGTAATGCATGAATTAGGACATGCATTAACTGCTAAGAGATACAAAATTCATACAAGGGATATTATTCTGTTACCCATAGGTGGGCTTGCCAGATTGGAAAAAATGCCTGAAGACCCAGGTCAGGAACTTGCCATTGCAATTGCAGGTCCGCTTGTTAATATTGGTATTGCTATTCTTTTATATGCCATAATTGCCGTTACCGCAATTCCCTTTCCAACAGAACCAGAAGCTTTTGCTGCTATAGGAGCAAAAAATTTCTTATACATGTTGTTATTTGTGAATCTTATTTTAGCTGTTTTCAATATGATTCCAGCATTTCCAATGGATGGCGGGAGAGTTTTACGGGCATTATTATCTTATAAACTTCCACGCCATAAAGCAACACAATTTTCAGCAGGACTTGGAAAATTACTTTCAATAGGTTTTGTATTACTTGGTTTATTTTATAATCCATTCTTAATTATTATTGGCATTTTTATTTATTTGGGAGCACAAGCAGAAGCGGATTACACTCAAGCCAGGTCATTTCTTCAAGGTTATAAAGTAAAAGATCTTGTAATGCACCACTATAACAAATTAGATTCTTCAGAACCACTTTCTAAAGCAGTGGAACAATTGTTAGACGGACAGGGAAAAGACTTTTTAATTACTGAAAACGAAATAGCCGTAGGCACCTTAAGCAGAAATGAAATAATTCAAGCACTTTCAGAAAAAGAAACAGACATTTCTGTGGGATCAATTATGAATTCAAATATTAAACAATTAAAATCAGATACATCCCTTGCTAATATGTACCAAGAAATTCAGCAGAATGGCGTTTCTTTAATGCCGGTAATGGAAGATGGAGAATTAATCGGTGTGTTAGACACAGAAAATATTTTTGAATTTATTATGGTTAAAGAGGCTGAAGAAAGAAAAAAGATGTCAGAGAATTAAACTTCCATTCTTATCCTGAGTTCCTTTGGGAAATAATTATTTATCCTATTCTTTAATACTTTTATCCATCCAAGATTTAATCCCTTGTGTTTTACAAGTGTCCATCCTTGCATACTATGAGTTTGCATACTTACATCTACTTTTCTAAGGTATTTAATTGCTGTTTCATAATCAAGCTCAATCCCTTGAACATTATTCGCAATTTCTATACTTAACGCCAGTTCATGAGAGGGTATTAACTCCTCCCTTATTATTTTGCCCATATTTAAACCAGCTGATTTTATATATAAACTTGCTTTTAATTGAAAGAAATTTTCAAAATAAGATTTCTTTATTGCAAAAAATTGCTCGTTAATAATAACAAATTCAAAATTATCAGGATTATTTAACCATTTTTCCAAAATATATTTTTCTTTTGCAGAAGCCATTGTGATTTTTGGCTTTTTGACTTTACTTTTAACAATCCTGACGCTATTTGCTGGTTTTTGCAGACAGGAAATAAAAAAACCTTCGCCTTTTACTTTATGTGGATAAAATCTATAGGAGTAAATCAAATTTTCATTCCTATTTATTGTCTCCTTTATTCCCCATTGTTCTTTAATAGGTATTCTTATTGAAGAAAAATCATGATTGGAAATAATGTTAATTAGGTTTTTTTCATTTTCCTGTTCATTCCAGGTGCATGTACTGTAAATTAAATAGCCCCCTGGTTTTAGTGCAGGTATAACATCATTTATAATCCTCTCTTGCCTGGAACAACATAAATCTACATTAGAGAGACTCCAATGTTTAGAAGCCTGGTAATCTTTCCTAAACATACCTTCTCCAGAACATGGAGCATCTATTAGTATTACATCGAAAAAGTCTTTTAATCCAGTAAAATCGGCAGGATCGTTATTAGTAACAACAAAATTGCTGCATCCCCATTTTATTATGTTTTCATCGAGCACTCCAACCCTTGATTTTATAACCTCATTTGCAACAAGCAAACTCTCAGATGACATTAAAGAAAGAAGATGAGTACTTTTGCCTCCGGGAGCAGCGCTTAGATCTAATAGTGTGTGTGTGTTGCTTTTCAAATCAAGATGATTTAAAACTTGTTCTAAAAACATAGAAGAAGCTTCCTGAACATAATACCCTCCTGCTTGAAAGACAGGATCAATAGTAAAAACAGGTCTTTTGTCCAAATAAAAACCACAACTAGTCCAGGGAATTTTTTCCATATTCTCAAACTCATTGGTGTTTTTATAAGGATTAACTCTAACAGATACAGGTGCTGGCTGTTCAAGTGCTTTTATAAATAAAGGATATTCTTCATTTAGTAAAAGCTGCATTCGATTTAAAAATTCTTCAGGATACCCTTGCTCCTTTTCCAAGACAAATAGATTATTTAATAATGTAAATTTGTAAATATAGTAAGTAATAAAATATTTCTATTATCACTCTTACAAATGAACCATTTATAGGGCTATAAAACTGCTTTAAAAGTTTATCTTTATATAAAACATGTAATTGAACTTGAAAAAAATATTTAGCAGAATTCTTTTATTCATACTGATTATTACGCCCTGCCTGGTAAAAGCACAAAGTGTAAATCGTTTCTTAAAAACAGGCATAGGAACAGGTTTTTTAAGTGTCCGTGATAAAGGAATGTCTCCCCTTTTATATACTGGAGCAGGGTATTTTTCTTCCCAGGCATATGTTTCAGTTTCAGAAAAAAAAACAAACTCTTTGAAATTAGATTTGACTTATGGAAGAGTTAAAAATAAAAAATTTGGAATTCTGCATAATTCAAGAGTGGAAATAACATATAGTCATTTAAGAAAAGTCATAAATAATGAACGTTTAGATTTATTTATCGGGGGAAGTCTTGGTTTTTTAGGTGCCTACCGTTATCAGCCATTTTTTTTAAACAGTGCACATAATTATGAAATAATTCAATCTGTTGAAATAACGACATCTGCAAATTACGTAGTTCCACTATACCAAAAGAATATAATTTTTTCTGGATCTATTAATATTCCAATTATTTCAGCGGTAATTCGACCCGCCTATGCTTCACCCCTGCCCAATGGTTTTCAAACTTTTAGTTATGAATTTACAGAAGCTTACTGGAGAAGTAATGAAATGATGACTTTGAATAGATTCATTCGTATTAACACTTGTTTTTCAGCAAATTATCCAATTTTCGAACGGGATTTAATGAGCTTATCTTATTCTTGGGATTTTTATACAATTCAAACAGAAAACCCCGTAATATTTGCAGGTCATACAGTTTTATTGTCCTTTTTTATTTATTTAAAATGAAAAAATTACTTCTCCTGTTTTTTATGCTTTTTACAATAAGTTGTGAAAAATCATTAATCCCTTCAGATCCAATAGATACAAAAGAAAACAATTTTGAATTTTTCTGGCAAACCCTTGACCAGAAGTATGCTAATTTTCAAAATAAAGGAGTTGATTGGGATTCAGTTTATCAAATTAATCGGCCAAAAGTAAATAATTCAATGCACGACACTATGCTTTTTAATCTTTTCACGAATATAATAGTTCAGCTAAAAGATGGGCACATAAGCCTCTCATCTTCTTTTAAAAGCGTTATTTGGGGGTGGTTTTTACGGGCACCTGCAAATTTTAATGAAGAAGTTTTATTTAATAACTATTTGAAAAACGATTATTTAACTGCTGGCCCTTTAATATATAAGAAGCTTGATTCCATAGGTTATATATATTATGGAAATTTATCAAATATTGTTCTTGAAAAACATCTTGATTTGGTAATGGAATATTTAAATAATACCAAAGGAATAATTGTAGATATAAGAAACAATATGGGTGGGGAAGTTATTAACGCAGAAAGACTTGCTTCAAGGTTTAATCCACAAAACAAACTTGTTTCTTATTGGCTCTACAAAAATGGTCCGGAGCATGATGATTTCACTGCACCTATTCCCTATTATCTTTCAGCATCAGGAGAAGATGCTTATACAAAACCTGTTGTACTGCTAGTTAACAGGACTTGTTTTAGTGCTGCAAATGATCTTACACTTATGTTTAAAGCCTTAAAACAGGTCACTATTATTGGTGATACCACGGGGGGAGGCGGAGGAATACCCATGCATACTGAATTACCTAATGGCTGGATATTAGGTCTTCCAACTACTCAAACCCTTTCCTTGGAAAAAGAAAATGTGGAGAATGGAATTATTCCCCACATTTTAGTATATTTTTCGGAACAAGATGAACAAAACGGTATTGACCCTTTAATAGAAACTGCATTAAACAAGTTAAAGTAGTAGCTTAAATTGGTATTATTTCGTTGAGCTTTTCTATTGTTCGTTATCACCTTCAATTTCAGATCGCAATTGATTTAAATCAGTTTCAATTTCATTGATTAAAGCATCAATGTTTTTTTCTAATTGCTTGGCTTCGCTTTCAGCTCCCTGCTCAATTGCCTGATTATATTGAGTCACAACACTTCTTAACTCTCTTTGTTTTTCATCAAGTTCATTAATAGTAGATTGATATTGGCCACTTAAATTCTCATTATCTAAAATTTTAGTAAGTTCTTCATCCACCTGATTAATTCTTTTTTGTACAGTATCGGCAAAAGACTCCAAAGGATTTGTTCCCGATTGTTCTTGTGTTCCGGTGGTTTGATCATTATCATTGTTTTCTACCTGTGCAGATAAATTTACAGCAATCAGCATAAATATAAAGGTTAGAAATCCATTAAAAAATTGTTTTGTTTTCATATCGTTGTTAATTGATTATTAAAATTTCTTATATTAATTAGAAAAACTATGCCATATATCATTTTTTGGCTAGGAAGGGAACCATTTTTATTGTGAGTAAAGGATTTAATATTCTTGAATTATAAGGTGTATAAAAATGTACCCAAAGTGTAGAGTGCATAAGCATTAAAAAGACAAAAAAATTTGCATGAAAAAATCTTTGTCTTTTTGATCTAAATTGAATTTTTAATGAATAGCAAAGTTTTAAGACAGGTATATCAGAGAAAATGTTTTGTTTTTACAATCGTATATTTAAGAAACCATGATTACAAAACCCTCTTAGATTTGAATCACAGGTAGCTTTAAACTTCATAAATAATTCGATTTATCATCTGTTTATGCCTTGAATTACTGCTTATTCCCTGCCTTTAATTAAAATCAAGAAACTATTCTTAAAAATTAATTTAATTTTCATTGCTTTTGGAATGCCCATGCCCATTACCCATATGGGAATGATGTGTGATTTTTTGTCTAAGTTCTTTAACTGCATCCATTCCATCATCTGCCAGTTGTTTTGATGAATCTGAAATTTTTTTACGTGTTTCAGAACCTTTATCTGGAGCATATAATATTCCATATATTGCACCAGCAGCCATACCTGCAATTAAAGCAATTAAAGTTTTACCTATGTTCATTTTCTTTATGTTTTTAATTAATAATTTTAGTTTAATTAATGCTTAACCTTTTATCTGTGTTGTATTCTAGTTAACTTATATTTATAAAAAACCATGCTCTTAATTATAATTCTTTGGATTCTCTTTTTATTTGGTTTTCAGAATATTTAACAGGGATCTCTTGCTCAAAAATAAGTTTAATTTCCATGCGTCTGTTTACCTGGTGTTCCTTTTCGGAACAATCAAGTATTTCCTTACAGTTATTGATGAGTTGAGTTTTGCCATAACCTATGGCGCTTATTTTCTCTTTACTGACTCCTTTGGAGATCAAATAATCTAAAGCTGCTTTAGCTCTTTTCTGAGACAATAAAAAATTATATTCATCACTTGCCCTGGCATCGGTATGTGCACCCATTTCTACTCTTATTTCTTCATTATCCAGCATAATCAAAGCTATTTTATCCAACTCAATAGCTGCATCTGGTCTAATTTCACACTTATTTAAGTCATAATAAATGTTATTTGCCATAAACTCTTTATCAACTGAACAAGTTTGGGGAGGTTCACATTCAGATTCTAACTCTGTAGTATCAACTTTTAAATGAACAAAACCATATTTACTTAAGGCGTAAAAACTAGGCTTGGAAGATGGAGTTCTAATAATTTCTAAAAAACTATAACTTTTTTTACAATATTCTATTAAAGCAAAGTCTGAATAGACTATTGTAATTTCTGATTGTAATTGCTTTTCACTCCTGTTTTCACCAACAGCAATTGAAAATATCAAAAGATGAAAAAAAAGCAAAAAAGTAAAATGGGTTTTCAAAACAAAAACAATTAAATTAAAATCCTATAAAAGGATTTCAAAACATTATGCCGGATTTAAAAACAAGTATCCTTTTTATAATAAACTAGGAATTTATTGTAGAAAGGTTAATGAGAGGATGCTTTTAAAGAAAAAACAAAAGGAATTTTTTTTCCCTTTCTGTGTATATTTTCTTACAGGATAAGATCCGGTTTTAAAATATTGTTTTGCTTTGTTAAATTACAAGATAAATTCTCTTATCTGATTATGACTCCTGATGAAAAAGATTTTTTTTGTTAAAGGTTGCTTTTAATTTTGAAAAAACAACATTTGACAATTCTGAAGCAATTTGAGAAGTAACTTTTGGTAGAATGTAATTCATTGCTTTATTAACCACACCTGATGTTTTATTAATCATTGCATTTCTTGCCGCAACAGAAAGGGTAAAAAATGCAGTTGAAGATAATAGAGTTGTAGAAATCGCTTTATTACTAAGCGCATTTTGAGCAAGGTTTATAGGGCTTAAACTATTCTTTAATTCCTGAAAATCGCTTTTAATTTCCTTGAGTTGTTTATCGCTTAAGGTTTTTCTGCGTAAAATTTCCAATCTAAGGTGTTGAATAGAGACAATTTTGCTAATCATTTGGTTTGTTATTATCTTTTAAAACAGACTTTATAAATACATTAGAGATTGGTTCTATCATCCATTTTTCTCTCCTCCAGAGTAGCAAAAGAGCAGCAGTTAAATAAATAACAGATACAATTAAGAATCCCATATAATTAATACCAATTATTTCAGAGAGCACAAAGGCCAGAGTAATACTGATAAATATTATAAAAAACAGGAATAGAAAACCCAATAAAAAACAAGAAATTATACTTGATATCCCTAGTGCTCCTTTTTCAATTGCTGTTAGTCTTGCAATCTCAATTTGGTTTTTTATGTATTCTTTAATATGATCAATTAATGTGTCAAACTTGGGTTTTATGTTTTCCATCGCATATCAAAAACATCCCCTGTTTAATCTTATAACAGGGGATGTTCTATTTTAAATTTATATATTATCTTTTTATTCTTCCCGTTTTGCAAGGTTTTGTCGTCCAGTTGATTTTGTCTTTTCAAATCCACCTTTTATTTCATCTCCAATATCTTCTGTTCTTGTTCTAAAACGACCTGTTATGTCTGAAGTTTTTTCTGCAATCATGTCAACTCCGTCCATGCTTTTTTCTCGAATTGTAGCTCCTAGTTTTTTTGCAGAATAAGTAACATCTTCTCTGAAGTATTGTCCTTTTTTAGTTGTAAATAAAAACCCGAATAACGCTCCTGCCGCTGCACCTGTTATAACTGAGAGTATAAATCTATTATTCGTTTTCATTTTTTGAATTTTTTATTTGAAATTAATGCTGAGATTGTTTTTCTGATTGGAAACTATTAATCATATCTATAATGACATCTTTGGATTTACCCAGTTTCTTCTGAAGATTCACAACTAATTCATTTTCCATACCCTCTGAATAATTTAGGTCTTCATCGGTTAAATTTGAATATTCTCGCTTTAACTTTCTTTTTATATCATTCCAATTTCCTCTTATTTGCAAGGCACCCAAACCCGCTGAAACCAAATTTCCTCCTGTAATATCTGACACTATATTCATAACCCTTTCTCTTAAATCATCAAGAGAGTCCAGGATTTTAGTTCCAGATTCTTGCAAATCATTTGTGAAATCCATGGTTTGATCCGTGATTTTTTTCCTTGTGTTTGACCCTCTATCTGGTGCAAACAAAATACCCAAAACCGCCCCGGCTGCAGCTCCAGCCAAAAAAGTCAGTAATATGTTATTCTTTTTTTGATTTTCCATTTTATAATCCTTTTAAGTTTATACAGTAATATTACCAGTCCACATCCTTTTTGAAATTATTTTTCTTCTTTGCCTTTTTAACATTCCCCATCTCAATATTTTGTAATATTCCCTCTTCTACATCGTCTAAATCTTCACTGTCATTCAAATTAGAAAGTTGAGTTTTTATCTTTCCTTTTTGCATGTTCCAGTTACCTTTTATTTTAACCGTGCTCATTGAATTTTTGATTTTCCGTTATTAATTATGCTACTCTTGATAAATTATTAAATCTAATGCTATTCATAAAATTGATTTCAGAAATCATATTAATCGCTTCATTTTCCCTGGCAAGCATTTTATCTTCTTCCTGTTCCTTTAATAATTGATCGATGTTTTCATCCTCTGTAAAAGATAATGTAATAATATCATCACCTTTTTGGGTAAGTTCTTTTCTCTTTTTGGTAGTGTTTACAGGTTTCATAAATAATTTTTTTAGAGTTGATACTTTAATTATTACTGTTTTTTCATTCATGAAACTATCTTGCCATTATTGGGTTTTAAGTTGCCCTTTCAGCTAAACTAAAAGTATATCAGGGAGTTCTGACAAAAACATGCTTTTTGATTCTGAGTTCTTTTTATTTTAATGAGAAAAAAACTCTACACATTGAGAATAAATTCCCCACACATCAGCAGTTGGCAATGCTTTTATATCTGTCTTTCTAAATAACAATTTTGTGGAATTACTTTCTCCCTAAAAAGGTCAAATGTAAAGAATGAAAATACCAAAAAAACTATCCTGCTGATTTGTTGAAAGTTACGATAGCGCTAAAAAAAGGCACTATTGTTTTATCCTAATTAGTTAAGATAAAATAGTTGTTAATGAATAAAAGCAAAAAGGTTTTTTTAACTCCAGGTAAAATAAAGCCGCATGTAAATAAAGCATATTTAAAAAATTTAATTCCTGGCTCCACATCTCTTTTTTTAGAAGAAATTTCCGGAATATTTCTTTTTGCCTTGCGTTTTTTAAAATCTGTGTTTTTTCCTCCTTTAGAATTAAAAGAATTTACAAAACAGGCCTATGAAGTTGGTTATAAATCCCTTATTCTGGTAGGAATTACTGGCTTTATAATGGGCCTTGTCTTAACTATACAGTCGCGCCCCACTCTTGCAGAGTTTGGTGCTCAGTCTATGCTCCCTGCTATGGTTGCTATTTCAATTGTCCGAGAAATAGGGCCCGTAATTACAGCTTTAATTTTTGCAGGTAGAGTTGGCTCTGGAATAGGTGCGGAATTAGGATCCATGAAAGTAACAGAACAAATAGATGCAATGGAAGTTTCTGGAATAAACCCCTTCAAATACCTAATTGTAACAAGAGTTTTAGCTACAACTCTCATGGTTCCAGTTCTTGTCTTTTTTGCAGATGCTATTGGTTTGGTAGGTTCATTTGTTGGTATTAATATTCAAGGGGAGGTAAGTTTCACGCTTTATATAACTCAGGTTTTTGGAGCACTTGACTTTGCTGATATTTTACCCGCAACTATTAAATCATTTTTATTTGGGTTTGCAATAGGCATAATAGCCTGCTATAAAGGATATACTTCTGAAAAGGGAACCGAAGGTGTGGGTAAAGCAGCCAATTCAGCTGTGGTAATATCTTCATTGTCAATATTTATAATTGATATGATGGCAGTTCAAATTACAGATTTAATATGGAAATAAAATATTCTGGTTTTAAAATAAATATTTGTACTGATAATGAAAAAGAATTATCCGTGATTAATATAAAAAACCTTAAAAAATCTTTTGATAATAAATTAGTACTAAACAATATAAATCTTAGTCTTTTTAAAGGGGAAAACCTGGTAATCCTTGGTAAGACAGGGATGGGGAAATCCGTTCTTATAAAGTGCATTGTTGGCCTAATTGAGCCTGATGAGGGCAACATTATGGTTCTTAACACTGATTTGTCCTTATTAAAACAAAGGGAATTGGATAAATTAAGAAAAAAAATGGGCTTTCTCTTTCAAAACGCAGCTTTATATGATTCAATGACAGTAAGAGAAAACGTAGCGTTCCCTTTAAGGAATTTAATAATTTCAAAAGAAGAAAAGGAAAAAAAGGTTTTAGAGGTTTTAGAAAGTGTAGGGCTTTTGGAATCAATCAATAAAATGCCTTCTGAACTCTCCGGGGGAATGAAAAAAAGATTAGGACTGGCTAGAACTTTAGTATTAAAACCAGAAATCATTTTATATGATGAACCTACAACCGGTCTTGATCCTGTTACTTCAAAAGAAATAAGTGAACTTATCCTTAAGATGCAGTCAACCTATAATATTACCTCTATAATTATCACACATGACATTGCTTGTGCCAGGATAACTTCAAATAGAATTATCATTTTACAAAAAGGAGAGCTTATTGCAGAGGGAAACTATAATGAATTGAAAAACCATTCAAGTGTACTTGTAAATGCTTTTTTTAAAACATAAATTAAAGTACAATGCACAAGATGTGTAAAATTAAATGAAAAAAGAATCAGCAAACAATATTAAGTTAGGAGTATTTATATCAACGGGTCTATTGCTTTTTCTTTTTGCCATTTACTCTATAGGAAAGCAACAAAGACTTTTTGGTTCAACATTCACAATAGGGGCACTATTTTATGACGTTAACGGACTACAAATAGGTCATAATGTTAGGTTTTCCGGAATTACCATAGGAACCGTTAATAATATAAGCATTATTAGTGATTCACTTGTTAAAGTGGAAATGATTATAGAAGAAGATAAAAGAAAATTTATAAAAAAAGACGCTAATGCAGTTATTGGCTCAGAAGGTCTTATGGGAAACAAAGTTGTTAATATTCTTCCGGGAGCAGGAAAAGAGGTTATAAGTCACAATGATTTAATTCTCTCTGATAAATCCATTGATATTGATAACCTATTAAGAAGTATTCAAACCACTGCCAACAATATGGAAATTATAACTGGAAATCTGGCAGAAATTTCACAACTTACTTTATCCGGAAAAGGTATTTTGGGAACTTTATTGATGGATAGTATAATCCCAAAGCACATTGCCAAATCACTTAAGAATATAAATGAAGGAGCTAAGGGTTTCCAGGAGAACATGGAGGCCGCAAAAGACAACATCCTTTTAAGGAGGCATTTCAAGCGAAAAGAAAAGGAAAAAAAGAAAAAAGAAAATCAGCTAGATGAAAAGAAAAAAAGCAATAAAATAAGAGATTTTTTCAGAAGGAAAAATGACGATAACAACTAATATTCCTTTTATATTTTTTCTTGTTTTTCCCAGATCCAAAAGCATTTTTAAACATTCTTACCTAAATGAACTATTTAAATTAAAATATTTATTAGCCCTATTTTAATTTTTTTAATCGAGATAATTAATCAATCTATTACAACATAAAATAGATAGAATGGATTGCATTTAAATGTTGTGGAATATCCTTTAAATGTAGAATCCATTTCTCCTAAAAAAAATTCAAAACTCTCGTTTCTTACACCCTTTTAGAAATCCTTTTCTATAAAAAACAACCTCTTTCATTGTTTTTACTTTCTTGATTATAAAATCAGGCAGGATTATTTTAAGCTACTATAAACATCATTTTACTAATCACTTAAAATAATATTATGGAAAAATATATACTAAAATCTATTCACATTTTTGCTACAACATTTATTTATTTCATTATTCTGCTTTTTCTTAATTCCTGTAGTACCAATACTAATTACATTGATTATAAAAATGGGAATTATCCAAAATACTATAAACAAGTTAATAGTGAAAGCTCTTTAAATGTTAGTGCAAGGATTTATTGTATGGATTAATAAAAGGCATCTATCTCACTTATTCAGAACATTTTTTTAATTAAACTTACTTCATCTAATTCTATCCTTTATAAAAAAGACTGCCCTAAAAGCAGTCTTTTTTATAAAGGTAAGTATCACTACCTAATATATCACATTTTGTGGAAATAATTGCCATAAAAACAAACATCAAAATTAAGAAAACAAACCTGAGTGACTTGCAATTAAAAGAGAATAGTAAAAAGCAGTAATCTGTTTTTTCAAAGGCAGGGAATTTTCATTGTATGAGAATAGAAAAAATGTCTTATACAATGAAAAAAAATTACACTTTTCTTTTTATACTAATATGGCTGGTATTAATAAATGGTTGTAGCAATGCCAGATATACAGGTTTAAAAAGTTATCAGTATTCAGATGATTATAATAAACCAAAAGTAGTTAAGGTAAATTCTCATTATATTGGTGAAAAACCAACTAGTCAGTTCAAAACTACAGTAGACTCAACTCATACGGATAGCTGTAATTTTAATACAAGTATTTATAAAAAGGAAAAGGCCGTTAATATTAAACACGAAAACCAGGCGGAGAAAAAAAGCATAAGAAACAAAAAAGAGAAAAAATTGGTAAAAAACACGAGAAAGCCAAAAGATATCAAGCCTTATCAAGGTCCAAAAAACAATGTACTGCTTTCAACTTTTTCACTAAATGCTGCTTTGTTATGGACAGTTGGTTTTTTCTTTTTTGGTATAGGAAGTTTAATTCATATACTTCTGGCTATAGCATTGATTCTGGCAATAATTGCCAAAAATAAAAAATAAAAAACCAGAAAATACTTAATATAGTTGTTATTCGAAAGCACTAAGGCCAGTAACATCCATTCCTGTTATCAACAAATGAATATCATGAGTACCTTCATAAGTAATAACAGATTCTAGATTCATCATATGTCGCATTATTGGGAATTCACCTGTTATGCCCATACCTCCATGTATTTGTCTTGCTTCACGAGCTATTTCCAATGCCATATTAACATTGTTACGTTTTGCCATGGATATTTGAGAAGGGGTAGCGCGGTTCTCATTTTTTAAAACTCCTAATCTCCAGGTAAGCAATTGAGCTTTGGTGATTTCAGTTATCATTTCGGCCAATTTTTTTTGAGTAAGCTGAAAACCTCCAATTGGTTTGCCAAATTGAATTCTTTCTTTAGAATACCTAAGTGCAGAATCATAACAATCCATTGCTGCACCTATTGCTCCCCAAGCAATACCATAACGAGCAGAATTCAGACAACTTAAAGGACCTTTCAATCCTTTAACATCAGGGAATAAATTTTCTTTTGGAATTTTAACATTATCAAAAACCAGTTCTCCGGTTGCGCTTGCCCTTAAAGACCATTTCCCGTGTGTTTCAGGAGTTGTAAAGCCTTCCATTCCTCTTTCAACAACCATTCCTCTTATTGCTCCCGTTTCGTCTTTTGCCCAAACAACAGCTATATCAGCAAAAGGGGCATTTGAAATCCACATTTTTGCTCCATTCAAAATAAAATGGTCTCCTTTATCTTTAATATTTGATATCATTCCAGAAGGGTTTGATCCATGATCCGGTTCAGTTAAACCAAAACACCCTATTAATTCACCCGCTGCCAATTTTGGAAGATATTTTTTCTTTTGTTCTTCAGTACCAAAAGTATAAATAGGATACATTACCAAAGAGCTTTGTACAGAAGCTGTGGATCGAATTCCTGAATCACCTCTTTCGAGTTCCTGCATAATTAAACCGTAGGAAATTTGATCTAAACCTGCTCCACCATACTCTTGAGGAATATAAGGACCAAAAGCTCCAACTTCAGCAAGCCCTTTTAACAATTGCTTTGGAAATTCTGCTTTTTGACAAGCATCCTCTATTATTGGAGAAACCTCCTTTTTAACCCAGGCGCGTACAGTATCACGAACTAATTTATGTTCATCTGTAAGTAACTCATCCATCTGATAATAATCAGGAGCTTGAAATCTATCTGTTGACATAATGTAAAATTTAAAAGAAGCCAAAATTAACCTTTTTTTACATAAATAGAATATTTTCTTACATTTGTTAAAACCTTGTTTATTAGCAATTAATGAATAATTAATTAACTTTTGAACAAATTAAAAAATCTCAATCATGAAAAATAAATTACAATTACTTCTTCAAAGCCTTGTTGTACTTCCGTTTTGCCTGATTTTTGTTTTTTCTGCAAAAGCAACAATTCATCAGGTCAGTGTAAGTAGCAATTCTTTTACTCCTGCATCAATAACAACAGTTGAAGTTGGTGACACTATCAGGTGGAATTGGGTAAGTGGAACTCATACAACAACCTCTCTTACTGTTCCTTCTGGAGCTGCATCATGGTTTAGTCAAATGTCATCATCTGTAACATCTTTTGATTACAAGGTTACTCATGCCGGAAACTATACTTACCAATGTGATCCTCATGCTGCTAATATGACTGGTTCATTTACTGCATCTTTAACTACTGGAATAACTTCAACAAGCTCATTATCTAAAGACGTTAATATTTATCCAAACCCCTTTACGAATTCTATTCATATAGATAAAAAAGAAGCTGGCTATACAGAAGCGATAATTACAGATGTGTTGGGAAAAAAAATCTTGTCAATTAATTTAAATGATAAAATAACAAAAATTGATGACAGTAATTATCCCGAAATCACGTTAATTCCATCAGGGATGTATTTTATAACCCTAATAGGTACTAAGAATAAAAACACTGTTCGTATTATAAAATCAGGGAAATAAGAAAGTAATAAAAGCAACAAAAAGAGAGAGAATTCTTTTTGTTGCTTTTGTTTTTATACTCTCATCCTTTCTTTTCTTTATTTGCATTCACTGTTGTTCTTTAAATATAATGAGATTCCTAACTGCAGTCAGAATACTAGTTTTTCAAATATTTTAGTGGGGAGTGGTTAAATCTAGGTTCATTAAATACATTTTTGCATCCTACTAAGAGAGAAATCGTTTGTAATTGAAAATGGCAGCAAAATATGTCATCAATAATAAATAGGAGTGGAAACAGTTCTGTTTATTAAAAGATTATTATCCGACCTTAAAAAACTTGAACTCATATTAAATGAAATTTACTTTTTCTATATCTCTTCTTATCATTATACTTGTGTTTCACTCCTGTAAAGGCGAGGTGGCTGATCCGAAAATTGAATGTACTGATAACAGTAAGTATTCCTCAGATATAAAACCCATTGTTAATAATCGTTGTTCAATGAGCGGCTGCCACAATAGTGGCTCTAAAAACGGAGATTTTACAACTTATGCAGGATTAAAATCAAAAGCAGAAAATGGAACTTTACGTGAAAGAATAGTTATAAAAAAGGATATGCCCTCTGGAAATCCTTTATCAGATGCTGATATTGCAAAATTTGAATGCTGGATTAAAGATGGTGCACTTGAAAACTAGGTTTTACAATCCATCAGGGATTAATATTTCAAGAGTATTTAATTTTTAATGGTTTAACACAATTTTTCAATATGAACTGCGTACTTTTGTTTCTTACTTATTTTATTACCTGATATTTTGCCTGCACATTTAATTCATATTCAATCTCAGGACACTCTTAAATCCCCTTTAATTGTGCCTGACAATCCTGTTGGAAGGGTTGAGGAGTTTTATGAGTTTGGTGCTCCAGAAATTTTAATTGAAGAAAAAAAGGAAAACAAACCTGATCCCAAAAAGGAAATAAAGGCAAAAACTGAAAAAACAAAAGAAAAAACTAAAATTCAAGAGCAAGTTGTAAAACAAATTAATGCTACAGAAAATGCTCTTCAAAGCTCTGAACTAAATGAAAAAGGACACAAAACAATAGATTCTTCTTCTATTCAAGTTCAAGAATTTAAGCAGCCCGAGTTTTCCTATTTTCATTTAACTGATACTATTGTTAGCGGTTTTGGACAAACTTATAAAATAGAATCAAAAAAAGAGATATATACAAATACAACTCACTCTCTTTTTAAGGAACATATATTGAAGCCAAAAAATTACGAGCCAATATTTATACAAAGAAAAGAGGACGGACTAATTGGGGCTTTTCTTGTGATTCTATGCTTGCTTTCTGTAATAAAAGTTGCTTATTTTAAGAAATTTAAGCAGTATTTAACTTCGTTTTTCAATTTGAGGTTTAATATACAAATGCTGCATCAGGAAAAGGCTGTTAATGAACAAGTTTATTCTATAATGCTTGTGGCTAGTTTACTCATTACTACTACCTTTTTATATCAGGCAATAAGTCATTATGGTTTAAGTATTGATCTTTTATCTGATTCTTTAACTGGTTACTTGTATTTCAAAATTCTGGCCCTTGTGTTTATTGCAATTATTTTAAAAATTGTGCTTATAAAAATCTCTGGTTTTATTTTAAATTCAAGCAAATTAACTTCAGATTATATTTTTAATTTGATTTTGTTTTTTAACATGCTCAACATTATTCTTTTGCCAGTGATAATTGGAATACAATATGTAAACTTGATTCCAATTCAGATTTTCTTTGTTTTAGGAGGTGCAATAGCTACACTAACATTTGCCTTTATGCTTCAGCGCTTGTATGTTTTAGGAAATTCACAACAAGGCACATCTTCGTACTATATATTTTTGTATCTTTGCACGCTTGAAATTTTACCCCTAATTCTATTGTCCAAATTGTTAATTTAATGGTTAAAGTGAATAAAATTGGGGGCAAATTAAAACTGATTTCATTTAAAAATCAATTAATTCACATTTGTTAATTTGATTTTAAAGGAAAGAAAATTTATGAGTTTAAAATAAAATATTATCCAGATGAAAGTTAAAAGTATACTGGTTACACAACCAAAGCCAGAAACTGATAAGTCCCCTTATTTTGATCTTGCCAATAAATTTAATATAAAAATTGATTTCAGACCTTTTATCCATATTGAAGGTGTTGTAGCAGCAGATTTCAGAAAAACAAAGATAAATATAGCCGAGCATACTGCAGTTATTCTAACCAGCAGGAATGCAGTGGATCACTTCTTTAGAATGTGTGCAGAAATGCGCGTAACAGTTCCAGACACACTTAAATATTTTTGTATCTCAGAGTCTACAGCTTATTATCTTCAAAAATATGTTCTTTACAGAAAAAGGAAAATATTTTTTGGCAAACAAACTTTTAGTGATTTAATGGGTGTTATTAAAAAGCATGCTGATGAAACATTCCTTTTACCGGTGGCCGACATCCATAAGCAGGGGATTACAGAAGTTTTAAACAAAAGCAATATAAAATACACCAAAGCTATCTTTTACAATACAGTTTGCAGTGATCTTGAAGATCTTGCAGATGTAAATTATGATGTTCTTGTTTTTTTCAGCCCTGCAGATATTCAATCTTTATTTAAAAATTTCCCCACATTTAAACAAAAGAAAACAAGAATTGCAGCTTTCGGCTCAACAACAGTTAAGGCAGCAGTTGCAGCAGGATTAAAAGTGGATGTTCCGGCACCTACTCCCGAGGCCCCTTCAATGACAATGGCTCTTGAACAGTTCATTAACAAAGCAAACAAATAACGCTGTTGGTATTTTAAAAGATTCCTTAACCATTTTCATTTTTGAATAGTGTCACAATTGGTTCTTTAATAGATAAAAAACACCTGGAGACTTTATTATCGTTTTATATTCAAAAAGTAAAATGTCCCAAACATTTAAAAAAGGAGAACGTCTTTGTAATATAAATCAAATAAAAGTTTTATTTGAAAACGGAAACACCATTAAAGCTTTTCCGTTTAAGCTAATATGGAAACTGACTAAAGAAATTACTGAATTTCCTATTCAAGTACTAATTGCAGTACCAAAGAGGAATATTAAAAAAGCTGTTTTAAGAAACAAGATCAAGAGAAAGATTCGTGAAGCATATCGGAAAAATAAATTTATCCTCCTAAAAGAGCCTACTGAGAATCAAGATAGCTTAACTTTAGTACTTCTATTTTCAGGTAAAGAAGAAATTTCATATATTGAAACAGAAACAAAAATAATTCAGTTACTCCTTCGTTTAAAGAATGAATATGCGAAAAATAATTAGTGGTTTTTTTATTTTATTAATTAAAGGCTATCAAGTCATGATTTCGCCTTATACTACACCATCCTGTCGTTATACACCAACATGTTCGGAATATAGCATTCAGGCACTGAAAAGACATGGAGCAATCAAAGGGATTTGGTTCACCATTAAAAGATTAATTTCATGTAATCCTTGGGGAGGTAGTGGTTACGATCCTGTTCCATGAAAAATTTCAAACTTGAATTATGACAAATAAAATCAAAAATATACTAGGGAAGCAAAAAATATTGCTCATTGTTGCAGCTATCTCCGTTTCCTCTTTCTTTACAATCAGTTTTGTTGATAACCAGTTTGAGGTTTCAAAGAACCTTGATATTTTTGCCACTATGTTTAGGGAGTTAAACATCTATTATGTAGATGATACCAACCCTGGAGAACTAATGAAAAAAGGCATTGATGCAATGCTTGAATCCCTTGACCCCTACACTAATTATATTCCCGAATCCGATATAGAGGATTATCGTTTTATGACAACGGGAGAATATGGTGGCGTTGGAGCACTTATCAGACAAAGTGGAGACTATGTTGTAATTGCAGAACCCTATGAGGGGTTTCCTGCGGAAAAGGCAGGACTAATGGCTGGAGATATTATTTTAGAAATAAACGGCAGGTCTGCAAAAGGAAAATCAACCAGCGATGTAAGCAAAATACTTAAAGGGCAACCAAATACCCAAGTGAAATTATTAATAAAAAGATTTTCCCAATTAGAACCTTTTGAAAAAAATGTAACAAGGCAAGAAATAAAAATAGATAATGTTCCATATTATGGAATGATAGATGAGAAAACAGGCTATATAAAACTGAGTGGATTTACTGAAACAGCTAGTAAAGAATTCAAAGAAGCATTTACTACGCTTAAAGAAAAACACAATATGAAAAGTCTGATTTTTGATTTAAGAGGAAATGGTGGTGGATTACTTAGAGAATCAGTAAATATTGTAAATGTTTTTGTTGACAAAGGTCAGGAAGTGGTTAGTACCAAAGGAAAGATAAAAGACTGGAATAGAATCCATAAAGCACTTAATGCTCCACTGGATCTGGAAATGCCTGTAACCGTTCTTACTGACCGAAATTCAGCATCTGCTTCCGAAATTGTTTCCGGTGCACTACAGGATTTAGACAGAGCTGTAATAATTGGCCAACGCACCTTTGGTAAAGGATTAGTGCAAGCGACAAGACCTTTAAGCTATAATTCCCAAATGAAGATAACTGTAGCTAAATATTATATTCCAAGTGGAAGGGGAATTCAAAAGCTTGATTATGCACATAGAAATGAGGATGGATCTGTGGAAAACATTTCAGATTCCTTGATTAAACCCTTTAAAACTAAAACCGGAAGGATTGTATATGATGCAAAGGGAATAGCCCCTGATATTGAAACAGAAGAAAGGAAATATGCCAATATAACCGGAAGCATTATGTCCGAATCATTAGTTTTCGATTATGCTACTTTATATAGAATTAAACATGCAACTATACCATCTGCATCTAAATTTAAACTTACTGATGCCGAGTATGATGCTTTTGTAGCTTTTTTGGATGACAAAACCTATGATTATTCAACTCAAACTGAAAAACTTGTTGAAAAGCTTAAGGAAATTGCAGAAAAAGAGAAATATTTTAATGCTTTTGCAAGTGAATATGAAGCATTGAGAAGCAAAGTTAAAAAGAATAAAAAAGAAGACTTATATACTTTCAAAGAAGAAATAAAGCAATTGCTTGAAAACGAGATTGTTTCCAGATACTATTATCAAAAAGGAAGAATTGAGGCTTCAGTAAAATATGATATTGAAGTTCAAAAAGCACTTGAAGTATTGGAAAACAAATCTTATGTTTCTATTTTAGACGGCTCAAACCTTACGGGTTCAAAAGTTGATAAAGAAAAAAAATAAACTGCCAACAACATTAAGATCTTCCAACATTAATTATGTGTTGGAAGATTTTTATTTTCTCAAGATTAGGTAAGAAAATGGGTATCAACAGTAAAATTAATCACAGTAATATTTATTTTACCGGACTTGTTCTACTTACAGTTGTAATGCCTTTTTCAAATCTGTTAATGAGCATTGCGCAGATACTTCTTCTTATTAACTGGATCTTTGAGGCCAACTTCAAATACAAGTTCAATTTATTCATTAAAAACAAAACTGCTGTTATTCTAAGCGGGGTATTTTTAATTCATGTACTTGGTCTTGTTTATACCAGTGATTGGATTTATGGACTAGAGGATGTGAAAAAGAAAGTTCCACTCCTGCTGCTGCCATTAATTATTTCAACTTCCCCAAAAATAGCAGTAGAAAAATTACATCAGATTCTAAAATTCTTTCTTTTTTCTGTATTTATAGCAACACTTATAAGTGCAATAAAATTCCTGGGTTTTACAGGTATAGAAATTACTGATATAAGACAAATATCTGTGTTTATCTCTAACATCAGGTTTAGTTTAATGATTAGTCTTGGTTTTTTTATTGCTGCCTATTTTTACTATAAAAACCAGGAGCAAAAAAAATATTTATATTTAGTTGTTTCCCTATGGCTGGTTGGTTTTCTTGTTTTAATGGAGTCACTAACTGGCTTGATTGCAATTTCAATCTGCTCTTTAGCTTTATGTATATACTGGATAGTTAAACAACCAAAAAAATATAAAATTCCTGGGATTTTATTAATTGTGCTCATTCTTGTTATTCCTACGGTTTATATTGGTCTTGAAATAAATAAATTTTACACTACAAATAATTTAAAATTACACCAGTTAGATGAGTTTTCAGCTGGAGGAGAGAAGTATATTCACAATACTAAAAGCCAGGAAATCGAAAATGGAAATTATGTGACTATTTATATAGCAGTTAATGAACTAACAGAAACATGGAATCAAAGAAGCTTAATTGCTTTTGACAGTACGGATAGGAAAGGGCATTTAATTGAGCATACAATTAAACGTTTTCTAACTTCCAAAGGCTTAAGGAAAGATGCCTTAGGAGTAAATAATTTATCCCAGGAAGAAATAATTGCAATAGAGAATGGCATTGCTAATGTTGAATACCAGGAAAAATCCAGCCTACTGGACCGAATAAGCAAGGTTATTTGGGAAATTGACCGTTATTTTAAAGGCTATAATCCTAGCGGGCATTCTGTTACTATGCGATTTGAATTTTGGAGAACTGCCATAGGTATAATAAAAGAGAACCCTACTTGGGGAGTAGGAACAGGAGATGTATTAACTGCATTTAAAAATCGATATGAACAAAACCAGTCCCAGTTAGGAAAAGAATGGAGGCATCGTTCTCACAACCAGTTCTTAGCCATTGCAGTTGCTTTGGGATTAATCGGATTACTTTACTTTTTATTTTCTTTAATATATCCTTTCCTAAATGATAAAAGCAGCAAAAGCTATATTTATCTTATCTTCTTTATTATAGCAGTGTTTTCCATGTTTTCAGAAGACACTTTGGAAACACAGGCAGGGGTAACTTTCTTTGCCTTTTTTAACAGCCTTTTATTACTTGGTATAGATAAAACAGCAAAAAAATCAGAGGATTAACTTTCCTTATTCAATCTTTTTAATTTTGAGTATTTATGGTAGGTTTCCCATGCAGCAATTTTACAGATGGTAAAACCTGTATATCCATCGAGAAATCCCTTTTTCATTAAATAATTTCTTAAAAATTTAAATCCTGCTTTAGTGTATATAAGTGGCCATGAGGCTTTCTTTCCTTTTCTGTATAATACATCTGCAGACATATAAGCAAACTTCTCTGCTTGCTTATAATGCTCCTGAATTGAATAATAGCTATAATGGAGCAAATCGCCTTTTAAATGTATTTCTTTAAAATGAGCTGGTACAACTAATTTTTCATGAATATCTCCCTGCCAATTCGAATTCTCCTTATTAAAAATCCTGATTTTAGTATCAGGATACCAACCAGAATGGTAAATCCATTTACCACAATAATTCATTCGTCTGTTGAATTTATAAACGCAGTTGCTATTAAACTCCTTTTTAAGCTGTAGGATGGACTTTTTTAATTCTTCAGAAAGTGCTTCATCTGCATCTATTGATAAAATCCATTTATGCTTGGCCTGGTTATTAGCATAATTTTTAGTTAAGGAATATCCTTTCCATACTTTTTGAATGAAATTCACCCCTTCTTTTTCACATATTTCCTTTGTTCTGTCAGTAGAAAAAGAATCCACAATAACAATATCGTCCGAAATACCCCTTATTGTGTCAAGGCATCTTGCAATATTCTTTTCTTCATTATACGTTATAATAACAACAGATAGAGGTTCCATAAATAAACTGTTACTCGTGAAAATAAACTCTCTTTACTCTCCTGGAAACATTGGTTAGCACTTCATAGGGAATTGTATCCAATTGTTTTGCGATCTCAGAAATTGGATGTTCAGCACCAAAAACAATTACCTCATCACCTTCTTTGGCATTGGAACCGGTAACATCAATCATGCACATATCCATACAAAGGTTTCCCACAATTTCTGAAGGTTTTCCATTTACATACATCTTTCCATTTCCATTACTTAATTTTCTACTTAAGCCATCAGCATATCCAATTGGCACTGTTGCAATTTGCATATCTGCCCCAGCCACTGCTTTTCTGCTGTAGCCAATGGATTCACCCTTTTTAACATTTTTTATCTGAGAAATACTCGTTTTTAGTGTGCTAACATTATGTAAATAACTCTGCTCGAATTCATTAACACCAATACCATAAAGCCCGATGCCTAATCTAACCATTTCAAATTGAGCATGGGGAAATCTTGAAATCCCGGCAGAATTTAAAATATGTCTTAAAACAGGGTAATCTAAATATTGACTTATCATTTTACTCATTTTTTCAAATAAAGTGATCTGAAAAAGAGTGAAATCATCATGAATTTCTTCATCACTTGCCGAGAGGTGGGAGAAAACAGATTTAACAATCAAATTCTTATTATTTCCTATCCTTACTACCAACTCATTTATTTGATCCTGTTCAAACCCAAGTCTTTTCATTCCTGTATCCAACTTTATATGAACTGGAAAAGGATCAGTAAGATGAACAAGGTTTCTTTTCAGGGCTTCATCAAATAAACTTAATATTTTAAAGCTATATATCTCTGGTTCAAGTTTAAAATGTATCATGGCATCAAAACTCTGTTCCTGGGGATTCATAACCATTATCGGAACTTTGATTCCTGCCTTACGAAGCTCAATTCCTTCATCGGCATAAGCTACTGCCAGATAGTCAATTCTGTGGAACTGGAGTAAATTGGCAATCTCAAAGCTCCCACTTCCATAGCTAAAAGCTTTTACCATTGCCACCACTTTAGTACCTGGGTTTAATTTGGAGCGGAAATAATTAAGGTTTTCAATTACAGCATCGAGATTAATTTCTAATACCGTTTCATGCGCTTTTTGTTGCAAAAGCTTACTTATTTGTTCAAATCCAAACTTTCTTGCACCTTTTAACAAAATAGTTTCATTAAAAAAGCCTTCGGCATTAAAGTTTTTTATAAAATCATTGGTATCACTGTAAAATAGCTTCTCAATATTAAATTTTTCAGACTCTCTTGAAATTGCCTCTCCTATCCCTATAATTCGAGTTACCCCTTTTCTGGAAACCATTTCAGCTACCTCTGCATAGAGTTTTTCTTCATTTTTTCCGGTTTGAAGAATATCAGATAAAATCAGGGTTTTTTTTGCATGTTGTTGTTGCTGATTAAGGAAATCTAAAGCTATTGCCAAAGAGCCTAAATCTGAATTATAGCTATCATTTATAACCGAGCAGTTATTAATCCCCTCTTTAAGCTCCAGGCGCATAGCAACCGGGTTTAATAACAACATCCGCTTTGCTATACTTTCATTATCATATTCCTTTAAAAGCATGTAAGACCAGCAATTTATGGCATTTTCAATTGAAGCGTCATCAATAAAAGGAATTTTGATCCGTATGAAATCCATATTATAAATAGCCTGGATTTCCGTTTCATTTAACATTTTGCTAATTTTTCCTATCTGTAAATTAGCTTTTGATTTTTTTGACCAGGTGAAAAATTTCAAATTTTTCACCTCTGGATGCTTAAGAATCTGTTCTTCCAATAAAGTGTAATCACGGCAATAAATGAGAGTTTGGGACTTGCTGAATAATTCAAGTTTATCTTTAATTTTCTCTTCAAGGCTAATGAAATTTTCTGCGTGAGCATCTCCAATATTTGTAAATATTCCTATTTGTGGGTGAATGATCTTCTCTAGCATTGTCATCTCACCTGGTTTGGAAATGCCAGCTTCAAAAATACCAAGATTATGATCTTTATTTATCTGCCAGACAGAAAGAGGAACTCCTACTTGGGAATTATAACTCTTTGGGCTCCTAACAATATTAAAATCTTCATTAAGTAGCTGATACAGCCATTCTTTTATGATAGTCTTGCCGTTACTGCCTGTAATGGCTGTAATGTTAAGGGGATGTTGCTCTCTATGATATGTGGCAAGTTTTTGAAGAGCTAAAACAACATTATTTACTTTAATAAAATCAGCCAGAGGAAATAAGGAAAGATTGGTGGGTAACTCCTGGATTATGAAATTCCTTATCCCTTTATGATAAAGCTCGGTAATATATTTATGACCATCATGCCTTTCTCCTTTTATTGCAAAAAACAAAGCACCTTCAACAGAGGCAATTTTCCTGCTATCAATAAGCAAGTTTTTGATAGTTTCATCATTTGCTTTTTGAATAAGAGCACCGTTAATTATTTCTGCAATTATGGCAGTGTTATATTTAAGCATTTTGATTTAATATTTGAATACTGTAAAATCCAGCAGTAAAGTAGGAGGATTATAAGGGCTTGAAAATTTCCTTTATTCAGGATTTGAAACGCTTTCAGGTGCCTTTATTTGCTCTTTTTGAATTTCGTTTGTTTGTTCTTTCTCTGGTGCAAAAAAGGATTTTTGAAAAAACAGCAATATAAATACTCCAACGGTTATCGCAGAATCGGCAATATTAAAAACTGGTCTGAAAAACAAAAAATGTTCTCCTTTCCAAAAAGGAAACCAATCAGGAAAATATCCTTCAATAATTGGAAAGTACAGCATATCCACTACTCTTCCGTGAAGAAACTTGCCATATCCGCCTTCTGCCGGCATAAATTGAGCAACCTGGTTAAAACTTTCATTGAAAATTAAACCGTAAAAGGCGCTATCAATCATATTTCCTAAAGCACCGGCAAGAATAAGGGAGATGCTAACAATGAGTCCTGTATGAACTTTTTCTTTTACTAATTTATATAAATACCAAGCAATGGCTGCTATTGCGAATATCCTAAAAACACTAAGGAATAATTTTCCATATTCTCCGGCAAATTCTAACCCGAATGCCATTCCATTGTTTTCCGTGAAATGAATGATAAACCAATCTCCCAGTACAGAGAACTCCTGACTTAAGTACATATTGGTCTTAATCCAAATTTTGGAAACTTGGTCTAAAAGAAGAACAAGGAAAATAATTAATAGTGGCTTTTTCACAGGCTTATAAATAATACTTTATATAGGAACGGATGAAACCCGTTCCTATTTTAGTTATTGAGCATTTTTAGCCTCTATACTCAAGGTGGCATGAGGAACCACTCTTAGTCTGTCTTTAGAGATCAATTTTCCTGTTGCTCTGCAAATACCATAAGTTTTATTTTCAATTCTTATTAAAGCATTTTCAAGATTCTGGATGAATTTTTGTTGACGAACAGCTAACTGTGCAGTTTCTTCTTTTGTTAATACATCAGATCCATCTTCCAATAATTTAAAAGTAGGAGAAGTATCATCCGTTCCATTTGTTTTATTGGAAAGAGTGTCTTTTAACAAATCGAAATCATTTTTTGCTTCATGAAGTTTTTTCATGATCAATTCTTTGAATTCTAATAGTTCTTCATCAGAATATCTCGATCTATTGTCTTCTTGCCTTTTTGCCGCCATTGGCTTAGTCCCTAATGTTCTTCTGCTATATGGGCTTGAAAAGTCAGGTCTTGGAGAAGGCTTTTTAAGTTCAGGATGAGTTTCTTCCATATCTCTGATTCCAACTGTTTTTTCAACTTTTGGTTTAGGAAGTCTTCCTGCTCTTCTTTTTGAACCTCCTGGTTTTTGCAGAGTTTTCGGCTCAGGTGCTTTCATATCCACTTTGCCCTTATCTGCCGCAAGAGGCACTGAAGCATTATTTTCCGTTTTTGCTTTTGCTTTAACCGGCTTTACTTTTTCAGCAGACTTACCCTTAACAGCTTTGTTTTCTACTACAGCTTTAGTTTTTGCTGAAGGATTAGCTGTTGCTTTGCTTGCAGGTGTTTTCTTTGCAGTAGACTTTGAAGCTCCTTTTTCCACTGCTTTTTTTGCTGCAGGCTTTGCCGCTGTCTTTACAGCAGTTTTTTTAACTGGCTTGGTCTCTTTTTTTGCAACTGCTTTTTTAGCCGCTGGCTTGTTCTTTGCAGTAGCTTTTTTCGCTACTGGCTTAGTTTCCTTTTTTGCAACAGCTTTTTTAGCAGCTGGCTTATCCTTTGCAGTGGCCTTTTTAGCTGCTGGCTTGGTCTCTTTTTTTGCAACTGCTTTTTTAGCTGCTGGTTTAGATGAAGCTTTAGCTTTATCTGTGCTTTTTTTCTTTGTTACCATAATTTTCAATTTAACTTGACTATAGAAATCAAGGTTTTTACTTCATCATCCACTTCAACCTGTTGGCTTGTAGCGAAGTCTAAGTCATTGACAATCTCCAATGTTGATGCCAAGGTTTCTGTGCAAATATAATTTAAATTATTATTTATAGCTGAATTAATTGATTTCTCTGCTTTTATTTTTAATTCAATCTTATCTGTTACTTCTAATCCCTTCTCTTTTCTTAAATTTTGAATCCGATTAATAATCTCCCTTGCTATGCCTTCCTCTTTTAATTCCTCAGTAATGGTGATATCCAGGGCAACTGTGAGTTTCCCCTCACTGGCCACTAACCAGCCTGGTATATCCTCAGATGTTATTTCAAAATCCAAATAATCCAAAGAAATCGCATCTCCATTTAACTGCAATTCAAATTCCTTTTTGTTTTCAATTTTGGCAATGTCGGCCTGTGTAAATTCAGCAACAGCTTGGGCAATGGCTTTCATTTGCTTGCCGTATTTAGGCCCGATTGTCTTAAAATTAGGTTTGATTTTTTTAACCAATACACCTTCAGTATCTGTCAAAAATTCCATTTCCTTCACATTTACCTCAGATAAAACCAAATCTTTTACCTTTTCAAGAAGAGATTTAAAATGTTCATCCTGTACCGGAACCATAATTCTTCCCAAAGGCTGCCTTACCCTAATGTTTTGTTTTTTTCTTAAAGACAGTACCATGGATGAAATTCTTTGTGCAACTTCCATTCTCTCCTCCAGCTCTTTATCCACCATTGAAGAATCATATGTTGGAAAATCACCTAAATGAACAGAATCAACTTTGTCTTTTCCGGTTACTGAATTTAAGTCTGTATATAATTTGTCCATGAAAAATGGTGCAATTACTGAACCTAATTTAGCAACTGTGTCCAAACAGGTATATAATGTCTGATAGGCAGCAATTTTATCATTTGTATACTCCCCTTTCCAAAATCTTCTGCGGCAAAGACGAACATACCAATTGCTCAAATGCTCATCAACAAACTCCTGAATTGCCCTTCCCGCTCTTGTAGATTCATAATCATTAAGAGATTGGTCAACTTCTTTTACAAGGGAGTTTAATACCGATAATATCCATCGATCTATTTCAGGACGCTCATCTACCGGAATATCATCTTCTTTATAACTGAAGCCGTCAATATTGGCATAAAGGGCAAAAAAGTTGTACGTATTATATAAAGTGCTGAAGAATTTTCTTTGCACCTCAACAATTCCTTCCAAATCAAACTTTAAATTATCCCAGGGCTGAGCATTGGTAATCATATACCACCGGGTAGCATCAGGGCCATATTTTGAAAGCGTTTCAAAAGGATCAGTAGCATTCCCAAGCCTTTTTGACATCTTCTGCCCGTTCTTATCCAATACAAGTCCGTTTGAAACCACGTTTTTATACGCAATGGAATCAAAGACCATGGTAGAAATGGCATGAAGGGTAAAAAACCACCCTCTTGTCTGGTCAACTCCCTCTGCTATGAAATCAGCAGGGAAATTTTCATTCAGGCTTTCTTTATTTTCAAAAGGATAATGCAATTGGGCATAAGGCATTGCACCTGAATCAAACCATACATCAATAAGATCAGCTTCCCGGAACATTTTATTTCCTGTTGGAGAAACCAGTATTATATCATCTACATAAGGTCTGTGTAAATCAAACTTTTTGTAGTTTTCTTTGCTAAAATCGCCTGGATTAAAATCTCCTAAAGGATTTTTATCCATAAATCCCGCAGCAATTGATTTATCTATTTCATTCTTTAATTGTTCTGCAGATCCAATGCAAATTTGTTCTGACTTGCCTTCTGTTGTCCAAATTGGAATAGGAATTCCCCAGTAACGAGAACGAGATAAATTCCAATCCATAAGGTTTTCCAACCAATTCCCAAAACGACCTGTACCTGTAGACTCCGGTTTCCAGTTAATGGTTTTATTCAATTCAATTAACCGGTCTTTTACTGCCGTAGTTTTTATAAACCAGGAATCAAGTGGATAATAAAGAATGGGTTTATCTGTTCTCCAGCAATGAGGATAACTGTGCTCGTATTTCTCTACTTTAAATGCTTTGTTTTCCTCTTTTAATTTAATTGCAATCCTTACATCAACCGGTTTGTATTCGGTGGTGAATTTCCCAGGCTCTATATACTGCTCTTTTACATATTCTCCTGCATAATCAGTTACTTGAGATTTAAATTTCCCTTGAGTATCAACAAGTGTAAGAGAACCAATTTTATTTTTTACTGCAACTCTAAAGTCATCAGAACCAAAACTAGGCGCAAGGTGAACTATACCAGTACCATCCTGAGTTGTAACAAAATCTCCGATAATAACTTTAAATGCATCGCCATCTTCTGGTTGAGCATAAGGCATAAGCTGTTCATATCTTATACCTTCTAAATCTGACCCTTTAAATTCATCTAAAATTTTAAATGGAATATTCTTATCTCCTGACTTATAATCCTCAAGATTAAGTACTGCACTTTTTTCAGAAAAATGTTTGTTTAGTAGATTCTTGGCTAATATAACATGAATGGGTTCATAGGTATACTGATTAAATGTTTTAACCAATACATAGTCTATTTTGTTCCCTACAGCAAGAGCTGTATTGGAAGGTAAAGTCCAGGGAGTTGTTGTCCAGGCAATGAAATAAACATCTTTTGTGGCACTTTGAAAAAGAAAGGATGATTGTTCATTTTTTATGACTTTAAACTGGGCTACTACTGTTGTATCCTTTACATTTCTATAACAACCTGGCTGGTTTAATTCATGAGAACTTAAACCTGTTCCTGCTGCAGGTGAATAAGGCTGAATAGTATAGCCCTTATAAAGCATTCCCTTATCATAGATTTTGCTCAATAAATTCCATACACTCTCAATGTAGCTATTCTCATAGGTAATGTAAGGGTCATCCATATCCACCCAATAACCCATTTTTTCAGTAAGGTCATTCCAAATACCGGTGTATTTCATTACATCTGTACGGCATGCATTATTATAATCTTCAATAGAGATTTTTTTTCCAATGTCTTCTTTTGTTATTCCCAGTGATTTTTCAACACCAAGCTCAATAGGCAAACCATGCGTATCCCATCCTGCCTTACGTTTTACCTGGAAACCTTTTAATGTTTTATAACGACAGAAAATATCCTTAATGGAACGGGCCATTACATGATGGATTCCAGGAAGGCCATTTGCAGATGGAGGACCTTCATAAAAAACAAAATTCTTGCTGCCTTCACGGTTGCTTACGCTTTTCCCAAAAGTATCATCCTTTTTCCAGGTATTTAATACTTCATCTGCAATAGCGGGTAAATCTAATTTCTTATATTCTTTATACTTCTTACTCATAAAATTTAAACGATTTGAATTCCCCAAATAATATTAAATTGTTGCAATAACTTTAAGTTCTATTGCAATAGGCGTAGGGAGACAATTTATTTCAAGAGTTGTTCTACAAGGCTGATTGTCTTTAAAATATTCAGCATAAATGCGGTTGTAGATTTTAAAATCGTCTTTCATATTGGTTAAATAAACCGTAACATCAACAATCTTATCCCATCCTGAGCCGGCATCTTCCAAAATATACTTTATATTTCTGAATACTGAATGGCATTGAGCTTCGATATCATAAGAAACTATTTCCCCTTTTTCTCCCAGTTCAACTCCAGGTATTTTTTTTTCACCTCTTTCTCTCGGACCTACTCCTGATAAAAAAAGCAAATTACCTACTCTTCGTGCATGCGGATATAATCCTACAGGTTCAGGAGCCTTTGACGAATTGATTCTTTCTTCTGCTGACATAATTTTTGTTATTTTGTTCAAAAGTCTGCAAATATATGATTTTGAAGTTTTAGTTCCGCTTTTTTTGTTAATCCTCTGACTTGCAGAATACCGATTTACATTTGTTGGGATAATAGTAAAACAAAAAACTCCTGCTAAAAACGCTTTAGAAAAATTCTGTATCTTAATTAGAGAAAGTATTCGTTATATATTAGGATGAAAAAATTATTTCAAAACACCTTTTTTAATTTTGCATTTACAGCTGCGGGCATATCTATTTTGCTTTCTGTGTGTTATATTCAGGCTAATTGGTGGGGTAATGAACTTCTGATTTTTTTTCTTCCTCCATTAATTCTAGTAAACTTTATTCTGTTTATTTATTATTTCAAGAAAAAGGATCTGTTTATAGTTTTGCCGCTGCTCGTTTTATTATTAGCAATTAAACCTATAGATGAAACTTTTGCTTTAAACTTTAAAAAAAATGACAACACCTCTGATTTTAGAGTAATGAGCTATAATATTGGCCTATTCAATCCAAACAGGATGATTACCGGAGAGAGCAAAAAAGAGGCGAATTTGATTAAATACAAATGGTTAAGGGAACAAAAAGAACCTGATATTCTATGTTTACAGGAATTCTATCATAGTGAAACTAAATCAGGAGAACAAACTATAGATTCTATTGTTAAGGCAGGAAATTACCCTTACTATTATATGAATCCTTTTTATGACAAGGATCATGAAGGTTTTTTTGCAGTCATTACGTTTTCAAAATTTCCTGCAATTCAGTCAGGAGACTTGATTTATGGAGATAACTATATTAACAAAGGCATTTGGAATGATTTTATAATCAAAGAAGATACAATAAGGGTTATGAATTTTCATTTAAATTCCATGAGTATCAGAATTGATCCTGATATTGATGAAAATGCAGCAATAAGCATTGTGAAAAACATAAAAGGAATTTACTCGAAGTTAAAAAGCGGATTTCATAAAAGAAAAAAAGAAATAAAGGTTATAGAAGAGTTTATTGAAAAAAGCCCTTATAAAATTATTATTTGTGCTGATTTTAATTCTCTTCCCTATTCCTACACTTATCAATCAATTAAAAAAAGATTTAATAATGCTTTTGAAGAAGCTGGAACAGGCTTTGGTTTTACATATCAGTATTTTCCATGGTTTATAAGAATTGATAACCAGTTTTATGATAAACAGTTAAAAATAAATTATTTTCAAACTCATAAAATCATGAAAATTTCTGACCATTATCCAGTGGAAGCAGGATATTCACTCTAGATTTCTTGTCTGTTTTCAAACAAAACAGATTTTATATAAGTCCAGTTTAAACTTAATTTATATAGATGAGTTGAAACACTGTTCTTCTGTTTTGCTTGTGTTCACCAGCTGAACAGTCCACTCCATTGGAACATCGGTTGGTCAATTGGCTTTCACCATATCCTTTTGCTGTAATTCTTGCTTTGTCGATTCCGGAATTTATCAAATATTCTGCAACAGTATTTGCTCTTTTATTTGAAAGTTCCATATTAAATTCATCGCTTGATTGTGAATCAGTATGCGATTCAACAGTAATATTTACTTTAGTATTTTCATTCAAAGCGCTAATTACCTTATCCATTACAATTTGTGCATCTGATAACAAATTCCATTTTCCTGATTCATAATAAATATTTTCAGTTATAGCAAGTTCATTTTTCTTTTTAGTAAGATTGCGCACTCGCATCCAAGGGTCTTCTTCTGTAATAGAGGAAAGATAAAACTGATCTGAAGGAAGAATTTCATAAGCGAATTCTCCAAAATGGTTTTTACTGATTTCCTGAATCACTTTTCCTTTCTCATCTGTTAATACAACTTTCGAAAAGTCTAATTTTCCTGCCTCTTCCTTATCCAGTTTCACAGTATAGTTTTTAGATTTGGAAATTCTTGTAAAAAGAAAAGCTCCGTAAGCATCCGTTTTTTTAGTGTCTACTATTTCCCCTTTTTCATTTATAAGATGAATAGTATAATCGGAAAGGGGAGTTTTATAATCATCTCCATTCACTAACTTCCCTTTTATATTGATGTTTAAAGGGGCATCATCAACGCTCATCAAAGAAAGCATACTTGGATTATATGGTATAATCTCAAACTTAAACATCTTAAAGTCTTTTAAATTTTCCGCAGTAAGGACTGTATTGTTGTTTTTATCAGCAACTATAATTCTTTGAAAACTTTGAAGCTGAGTGTCATTTGTATCCAACATCAAAACAAATTCAGATTTATCGTAAGGAAGTGCTTCAAAAATAAAATTACCAAAATTGTCAGTTTGTGTTTCGGCCACCTTTTCTCCTTTTTTGTTAAGAAGAAACATACGTAGATTCTTAAGTGGTTCTTGTTCCTCACCGTCCCCTATTATTTTTCCAGAAAAATCAAATCGCAGTTTTGCATCTGAAAGCACTTTCCCAATCTTATAATTCAGTCGGCTCTCATTATCATATATATCCTTTGCAATAATTTCAAGACTGTTTGTAGATTTGTTTTGAAGGGTGAAAGAAAACTCTGGATTTATCTGTCTTTTATTGTAAACAGCATCTTCCCCGTTTACTTTTATCGATTTAATTAAACTCTCATCCTTTATTTCCCCATTAAGGTGAGTTTCCTTCTGTTCCAAAGAAAGATTAATAAAACCCTGGCCATCTGTTAATGGTGCACTTAATTTAATAAGCGGGGCAATGGCTTCTCTGTTGGCCTCATGTAATTTTAATGAAACGGTCTCAATAGAAAGATTTAGTTTAGCATTATCGGGCTGAATTGCTGCTGCAGCTTTAAAATCTTTTAATGCTTCTGCATAATTTCCAAGTTGGAAATGACAGTCTCCCCTACCTTTGTAATAATCAAACTTCTGATCAAAAGAAAGCAGTTTGGTATAATCACTAATAGCACTCAAAAACTGGCTAGTCATGTGATAAATTTGAGCTCTTAATTCAAAGGTTTCCGGAATTTGATTATTCTCGGCAAGGGATTTGTTCAAATCACTTATTGCATCAGAATATTCTTTAATGCTCAAATATGTTTTTGCACGCGAGGCATAAAGAACATAATCTTTAGGCTGAGCTTTATCTTTTGGGTCTGTTTTAATGGCTCTATCAAAGGTGGTAAGTGAAAGCTCATAAAGTTCAAGTTTGCGATAAAGAACAGCTAAATTATAAAAATATGCCTGGTGCTCTGGTTTTACCTCTTCTTTTGACTCATCCAACAAAAAAATCGACTTTTCATAAAGTATTTTAGCATTTGCAAAATCATGAAGACTGTCGGTTGCCACTGCTTTTAAGAGTAAAACATAATGGTCTTTTTTATCAATTTTTAATGCCCTTTTACAATCAGCAATTGCAGACTGAAAATCTTTTAGATGAATTTTTGCAAGAGTTCTGTATTTTAAAGCTTGTAAGTTTTTTTTGCTTCTATCAAGTACAATTGAAGCTGTTTTTTCAGCTTTTTCAAAATCTTCTGTTAAAATATAACATTCGGCAAGGGCAATTTGAGTATCAGTATCTTTAGGCTTTATATTAACTGCAGAGGAATACCTTAGGGCTGCCATGGAAAAATTTTCTAATTTATAAAGAGTGTTCCCGTGAAGAACAAGTGCTTTATAATGATTGGGATTCAGCTTTAATGCAGTAGAAAGAAGAGTATCCGCTTTTATAAAATTATCTTTCTTATACTCTTTCTTTGCTTTTTTATAAGATGATTTAAATTCTTGAGCATTAAGGTTAAAAGCACAGGCAAACAAAATAACAACTACAATTATATACTTTAAATTCATTTTTTGTAACTTTTTGGCACCATAAAAGTAGTTTATTATTCCCAGTTTCAACTTGTTATACAATAAAAATTTACCCTGAATAAGTAATAAAAGCAGATTTTCCCTTTTGCTATCAGTCAAAAGAAAACTTTTCTTCCCTTTACTAAGTCAATTTTAATCTAATGCAAAATTATTAATTTAAGGTATATGATAAAAGATTAATGATCAATTATTATAATGAAATCTGACTTGGAAGGAATTTTCCCTATTCAATTTAAAGTCTAAAAATTCAGAATTTTTTTAAAATCATTTTAATTTGTTGCAAATATCCTCCACCAAATAAATTTACATGAACTAATAAAGGATAAAGGTTACAAATATCAATTCGTTCTTCCCAACCTTTTTGCAAGGGGAAATGGGAATTATAACTGTTATAAAATTGTTGATCAAAACCACCAAATAATCTACTCATTGCTATATCCATTTCTCTATGACCAAAATAAACAGCAGGATCAAAAATGCATGGCAAGCCTTTTTCTGTTGTTGTAAAATTCCCACTCCAAAGGTCTCCATGAATCAATGCAGGAGGTTCAGGAATAAATATTTCTTCTAGTTTTTTATATAAACTTGCAAACCCTTCAATTATTTTAGTTTCTATCTGCCCTTTATCTCTGGCTAATTTAATTTGAGGTTCCAATCGTTCTTGAATAAAAAAAGATGTCCAACTTTTATTTTGCAAGTTGCTTTGAGCAAGGGAACCAATGTAATTATCATGATCAAGCCCAAACTCAGGTGCAGTAGTTTTATGAAGAGTTGCAAGTGATTTTCCAAAATCATTCCAAAAGTTCTCTGCTTTCGAACCACTTTCAATATACTCTAATAAAAGGAAAGCTTGGTTTTCTGTTTCACCAGAAGTAATAACAAAAGGGATTTTTAATGCTTTTTGTTGATTCAAAAGTGTCAGGCCCTTTCTTTCTGCTTCAAACATTCCAGGATATGATTTCTTACTGTTCCATTTCAAGAAATAATTTCCTGAAGTAGTTTCAATTTTTACTGTCTCGTTAATACATCCACCTGCAATGTTTTCAATTGCAATAACTATAGATTCATGCTTTGAATAAACACAAAGTTTTTGTTCAATTAAGAGCCTTAATTCGCTTGAAATCATTCATCTAAATTTATTGCCAACTCAAATTAAACAATATTTCTTCTTTCCTGATTTTTTTTATAGCGCTTTTAATGTTCTCGGGATTCCTTTGGAATATATTGGAAACAAAAACCAAATCATTGGTTTTTTCCAGAGTCTCCCTCAGCATTTGTTTTTCTTTATCACTCCAATGATCATATGCTCTGGTAAAAACTTTTCTCTGCTCAAGTATAAATTCATTGTCAATATCACTGCTTTTCCTGAGTAAAGGCAATTGATTTACTTCAATAATTAAATTTTCCTTTTCTTTTTCCAAAAAGGAATTATAAATCGGAGCTTTAAAAAACTCATCTGATTCATCAGTTTCCTCTTTTATCATTTTAAAAAATGAGCTTATATAAGGTTTTATTTCTGTGGCTTTATGATTTTGAAGAATTCCATAAAATGGTAGGTCAAGGTTTTTTTCATTTATAGTTGCACTCTCTGATCCAAGCAATATTTTACTTAGTACTTGTTGAGAAACAGCAATGTTTTTACTCAACATTATGGAAACATATTCCTTCATCCTCTCAATACTTAATGCATCATCAAGTGAAGGTGCTACTTGAATTTTTTTTTTTGATGATTCATTTATGTATTGGAGAAATTCCTTACCGTATTTTTCAAATTTAATTTCAGAAATCCCAGGTATTTCCAGCATTTCCTCTTTTGAACTGGGCATTCTGGCAACCATTTCATGTAAAGTTTTATCATGAAAAATAATATATGGAGGAAGGTTTGCACCAACAGCAATTTTCTTGCGCAATTGTCGGAATTCTTCAAACAAATCAAGCTCCTTGTCTTTGCTACTCCCTTTTGATAAATAAACCTTGGAAGCCTTTTTCTTGATTTTTTCTACAGGTTTATAATTCACCATGTGAACGGGTGTTTTGCCTGCAAGAACCATCTTTCCTAAAGAAGTTATTTTCAACACGAAATTCTCATTGTAGGCCATTTCAATAACCCCTAACTGCAAAAGCTGTAATATATACTGATACCAAGCATCATAATTTAAATCTTTTCCAGCTCCATAGGTTTTTATTTTGTCATAACCTTTTTCAAGCAGCTCATAACTTTGTGCTCCTCTTAAAACACTGATCAACATTGTTGTCCCTGCTTTTTCATCCATCCTTGCAATGGCAGAGAGAGCTTTTTGAGCCATTATAGTACCATCAATATATTGTGGAGGATTATGGCAAACATCACAATTTCCGCAGTCTTTAGAAACCGTTTCTCCAAAATAATTCAGGAGAATTTTTCTACGACAAATTCCAGCTTCAGAGAATTGCTGCATTCGCTTGAGCTTTTCAAGATTTAATTTGGATTGCCCGCTATCCATTGCGAATTTATTCAGCATAATGATATCCTTTAGGCTATAATAAAGAATAGTATCACTGTTCAACCCATCACGTCCGGCCCGACCTATTTCCTGGTAATATCCTTCTATATTCTTAGGAAGGTTGTAATGAATAACCCACCTTACATTTGATTTATCTATGCCCATCCCAAAAGCAATGGTAGCACAAATTACCGGTGTTTCATCATTAATAAAATTTTCCTGCACCCTGGAGCGCTCCGCACTACTCATGCCTGCATGGTAATGGGCACAAGAAATTCCAGCATTAATTAATTGGGTGCTTAGTTTTTCAGTTCCATTCCTTGAAAGACAATAGATTATTCCCGATTCACCCCTCTTTTTATTTATAAAGCTGATTATTTGTTTTACTTTATCCTTATCACTTACACCCGCCCTTACTTCAAGGCTAAGATTTGGACGGTCAAAGGAGGAAATAAAAATTTCAGGATCTTTTAAAGCCAATTGAGTGATAATGTCTTTTCGTGTTACTTTATCAGCAGTGGCAGTAAGAGCAATAATTGGAACATCCGGAAATTTTTCCCTTAAACTCTTTAATCTGGTGTATTCTGGTCTGAAATCATGTCCCCATTGTGAAACACAATGCGCTTCATCAATTGCAATAAGTGATAAATTTAACTGGCTAAGAAAAGAAGTCATTGCCGTTAATATTTTCTCTGGAGAAAGGTAAAGAAGTTTAATTTCTCCTTTTTTACATTTATCAATCACTTCTACTTCCTCGGTTCCTGTCATACTGCTATTTAAAAAGGCGGCTTGCACTCCATTTGCTCTTAAACTTTCCACCTGATCTTTCATTAAAGCAATAAGTGGAGAAACCACAAGGCACGTTCCTTCCATAGCAAGGGCTGGAATCTGAAAGCAAACAGATTTCCCGCTTCCTGTAGGCATTAAAGTAACAACATCCTTCTTAGCCATCACCTTTTCCACAACCTCTAATTGTAAAGGCCTGAAACTATCGTAACCAAAATATTTTTTGAGCAGTTCTACCGGAGTCATTTTTGTAAATTTAAATTATTTGAACTTTAAATTACATCTTTTTTCTGAGTTGTGAAAATTGAAAATTCATTCTATAATTCTTTAGTATTTTGAATTTAAAGATAAGCCTTATATGCTCAAACTTTTAGTATTATAAATTGTTGTGCTTAAATTGCGCTTAGTTCTTTGTCATTAATAAAACAAAGGCCGTGATAATATTTCACAATAAAAAGTATCTGCTGAAAAAATGTTCTAATGAATAAAAGAGTTTAAGATTCCTTTTCAATTTTGAAATAAATTCTCAGCCACTTTTTTTAAAATGATTTAATTCTGTTCAAAACAATGGTTTAGCCTTGTAAATCCTTCATTTTAAAATTACATTTGCTTTCAAAATCAGAAATATGAGTTTTTTAAGTTATTGTACTGTTGCATTTAACTCTATTGATCAGCCAATAAAATCTCAAATTTGTTTAAAATAATTCAACAAAATGTTCTCCATCAAAAGTACTCAGGATAAGGTTTTTTTAATCCTCTTTCTAATTGTTTCAATTGCTGTTTTAGTAATTACGGGAATGAGAAGTTACTTGCTTCCAATAACTCATGATGAAACAGCAACCTTTTACTATTACATTCAATCAGGTCAGTTTTTGCCTTTCCTGTCTCATCCTGATGCCAACAATCATTTTTTAAACAGTTTTTTAAGCTGGATTAGTTTTAATCTTTTTGGCGATTCCCCTTTTTCATTAAGGCTTCCTAATTTATTTGGGTTGACTGTTCTGTTTATTGCCACCTGGAGAATCTCAAATCATCTTAACAACACTTTTTCAAAAATTATCCTTTTATGCGGAATGATGATTTCCTTTCACTGGCTTAGTTTTTATTCTGTTACAAGGGGATATGGAATTTCAGTGTCCCTGCTTTTATTAGGAATTTCTTATTTATTGGATTATTTTAAAAACGAAGATTTCAAAAAAATCACCTTGGCTTACCTGTTTTTACAATTAGCTGTAAGTGCTAATTTAATTCTAATTATTCCCATTGTAATTCTTAGCTTTTTTGTCTTTTTACATCAATATTTAAACAAGAGAGTTTTTGCTGTTCAATATATTGTATTAAGCCTGTTTCATCTTGGATTAATCCTTTTTTGGTTGTGGTTTTCTATATTCCTTCAAAGTGTTGACGCGCTGTATTATGGAGAGGGGAATTATTTGCAAACAACTTTTATTTCTTTAGTAAATCTGCTTACAGGTACTACCCAAACAGGCATTTCTTTTGTAATAATAACAGTTTCTTTATTTCTTATTTTAGCCATAATTGGTTTTCATTTTAAAAAATTAAAAAGTCCGGTTCTATTTTTTTCAAATCCCTCTTTATTTTTCAGTCTTATTCTTCTTCTTACTATAACAATGTTTTTTCTAATGAAAATAACCCTTGGGATCAATTACCCAGAGGATAGGACAGGTTTGTTTTTTTACTTGTTCTTTATTTTAATTCTTGTTTTTGCAATAGATTTATTAAAACCAACACTATTAAAAGCAATTGCAATTCCACTTATACTGTTGTTTCTGGTTCATTTTGCATACAGCTTTAATTTAAAAAAACATTCACTGGTTAATTATGAAACCATTCCTGAAAGATTTTATACTAGACTGATTGAAGAACAGAAATTGCAGACTGAAAAAATCACCATTGGAGGACATAGAATGACTGAGTTGCTCTATTCATATAGTAATTACCGGAATAAAGGATTGTTAAACCTTGCCGATCCGGCAGATGCTATGTTATTTAATTGCGATTATTACATTGCCTCTAAAGCAAATCAAGTTCACTATAAGGAATTTTATGAAGAATTAGATGAAGACAAAGATTGGGGATTTACTTTATTAAAACGCAAAGAAAAAATTAAAAGAAAACTTGTTATTTCTGTAGATAGCCTGGAAAAGATGCAAGGATATAATGAGTTCTTTGAATTTTATTCTATTAATGATACCAGCTTTAAAAGTCAAAACCCCTTACTTGCTTCATTTGATATTAATATTGATTATGCCGATAAACCCTTTAGAGGATGGCTGGTTTTTGCAATTGACAGCGATGAAGGATCTTATTACAAAAGAGTTCCTTTGAACTGGATAAAATACGATTGGAACAACTCAGGAAACACAAGTTTCCAGGTAATAAGCGGGCCACTTCCAAAAAAAATCAATAAAATGGTTTGCTACTTGTGGAACAATGGAAATCAATACATAGGCTTTAGATTAAATGGTCTAAAAATTTATCAACTGGAAGGATCTGGTTTAAACCATGTTGTTCCTTCATTGAATTAAGAGTTGGTCTGCTTTTATTCCATTTTCGATAAGGCAACATTTTTGCTTAATAAAACAGAATTGTCATTGGCAATATGTCTTATTCTATAATAAACCAGATTATTTCCTTTCTCGGGCGTACTTAAACTAAACAATTGATCCTTTCTCTTTTTAGTTGGAATCCCTTTTTTAATGCCTTCAATTGTATAATGTATTCCATCTTCTGACCTTTCAATAATATAAGTCCCCTCTTTCACCTGATTATGTGCTGTCCAGCTAAGGTGAGCATTTGAATTACTATAAAACGCAGTCAAATTTTCAATGTTGGCTGATTTGTCAGATATGGGGATTCCTTCAGCCAATATATTTGGAGAGTTTTTCATCTTCATTTGACCACTGGAAATGGCACAAGTAAACAAAAACAAAGTAAATATAAAAGCCTTTTTAAATGAATTAAATTCGAGTTCTTTTTTCTTGCTAATAAACATTTTGTTCTTCATAAATAAACATTTTTTAATATAAATTATAGAACAAAAATAAAGTATGAACTTGAAATTTCAGGGGGAGTTTACAACTCAATAATTCAGATGTAAGATAATGTCGGATTTTATCAAAAAAAGATATAGAAATCCTAAAAAAAAACGCATTAATGGTTGCAGTGGGTGAATAGTAAAATAAAGAGCTGTATACCAAATTTTCCCTGTCTCTTTTTTAATTCTTGATCACTTTAATAAGGCTGGCCAAGTAAATTCGCTTTTTATCTTCTGGTTCAAAAACTTGTTTTTCTCGTTTTGTTTAAATATTTTTGTATAAATTTAAACAAAATGGATTCTTTTTCTATTTCTCAACTTGAACAGTTCTCAGGAATTAAAGCTCATACTATACGTATTTGGGAGCAGAGATACAATGCTTTAAGCCCAAATCGCTCACAAGGCAACACAAGGAACTATGACAACTCTCAATTAAGAAGGTTATTGAATATTGTGAGTTTAATGAATTCGGATTATAAAGTTTCTGAGTTGTGTTCATTTAGTGATGAAAAGTTATTTGAACTTCTTCAGGAGCAGTTAAAAAGTAAGATTATAATTGATGAATCAAGTGAATACTTTATTTCCCAGTTAATTGCTACAGGAATGAGCTATGATGAACTTGAATTTGAAAAAATATTTTCCAATTACAACTTGCGTTATGGTTTAAAAAACACCTATGTAAAATTAATTTACCCTATGCTGGTGCGCATTGGTCTTATGTGGACAAATAATTCACTTCATGCTTCCCATGAACACTTTATCAGTAATTTAATCAGGCAAAAATTATTTTCAGCAATAGATTCATTGCCCTTGGCCAAGTCATCAGAAGATTCCTGGTTGTTGTTTTTGCCTGAAAATGAATTTCATGAAATAGGCCTGTTATTTTCAAATTACTTAATCCGGTTTTCGGGGAAGAAAGTATTTTATATAGGTGGCAATGTTCCCCTTGATACACTTTCACATGCGATAAAAGAAAATACTCCTTCTAACGTGTTATTCTTCGTAGTGAATAATAATGCACCTGAGGATTTGAAAAAGTTCATTAACAAATTAAAAAACACCTCCATTAATACAAAAATTCATATTTCAGGAAATGAAAAACTTATCAGTCAACTTAAAACAGGGAAACAAATAAGCTGGATAAATTCGGTTGAGGATTTGGAAGCCAAACTTTAAAAAAATTAATTAACTTTAAATATAGGCTACTTTATAAAATCAAAATGACAAAAATAGCAATCATAGGTTCTGGTTTTTCCGGCATAAGTGCTTCAGCATACCTTGCTGCTGCAGGCTATGATGTGCATGTGTTTGAAAAAAATGCTCACCCTGGAGGTCGGGCAAGGCAATTACAAACTGATTCTGGCTATGTATTTGACATGGGGCCAAGTTGGTATTGGATGCCAGGGGTATTTGAAAAGTTTTTCAGTGATTTTGGCTATTCCGTATCCCAGTTCTATGAATTAAAATTACTTAACCCATCTTTTGATGTGGTATTTGGCCAAGATGACACCATGAGTGTTCCTGAAAATTTCAGTGAGCTCTGTGACTTATTTGAATCCATTGAAAAAGGAAGTGCTGCAGAGCTTAAAAAATTCATGGATGAAGCAGAGTATAAATACAAAACTGGCATAGAAAATCTTGTATACAAACCCGGGCTTTCTCTTACTGAATTTGCAGATATTGATTTAATAAAAGGAGTTTTCCGTTTACAAGTTTTTTCATCTTTCAGTAAGCATGTTCGGAAGTATTTTTCAAATCCAAAGCTCCTTGCGCTTATGGAGTTTCCTGTTTTATTTCTTGGAGCTATGCCAAAAGACACTCCTGCTTTATACAGTTTAATGAATTATGCCGGATTAAAACTGGGAACATGGTATCCCATAGGAGGCTTTAGCGCAGTGATTGATGCTATGATAAAAGTGGCAAAAAAAAGCGGAGTAACTTTCCATCTGAATAGCGTAGTTGAAAAAATTGAAGTTGAAAACAACCTTGCCAAAAACATCGTTGTGAAAGGTGAAAAATTAGAATTTGATGCCATAATTGCCTCGGCAGATTATCATCATGTGGAAAGCAAACTTCTGACTTCTGAATATAGAAACTACAATGAAAAATATTGGGAGAAAAAAACTTTTGCTCCCTCCTGTTTGATTTATTATTTGGGAATAAGCCGAAAAATAGAATCACTTAATCATCACACATTGTTTTTTGAAGAAGACCTTTCTTTACATGCAGAAGAAATTTACAAAAAGCCCAAATGGCCTACAAAGCCATTGTTTTATGCCTGCTGTGCATCAAAATCAGATAACAACATTGCTCCCAAGGGGCATGAAAATTTATTCCTGCTAATGCCAATCGCACCTGGTTTAAATGATAGTGAAGAAGAGCGCGAAAAGTATTTCCTTATAATGATGAAAAGATTGGAAAAGCAGACCAAAAAAAGCTTAATCCCTTTTATTGACTATAAAAAAAGCTATTGTGTGAATGATTTTATCAGTGATTATAATTCATACAAAGGCAATGCTTATGGACTGGCAAATACATTATTACAAACGGCACATTTAAAACCAAAAATATTTAACAAAAAAGTTAAGAACTTGTTTTATGCAGGGCAGCTAACCCTTCCAGGACCGGGTGTTCCTCCTTCAATAATTTCAGGCAAAGTAGTGGCAGAAGTATTAATTAAACAATTAAAAAACTCGCCCCGTGAAGTCCCTATTTGATTCCTTGTCTGCACAAAGCAGTAAACTCACTACTCGTACCTATAGTACGAGCTTCTCCTTGGGCATTTACTTTCTTGAAAATAAATTGAGAAGTTCTATATATTCAATTTATGGTTTTGTCAGATTTGCAGATGAAATAGTTGATAGTTTTGAAGGTTACGATAAAAAGTATTTGTTGAATAAGTTTAAGCAAGATACTTATGAGGCAATTGAAACACGTATTTCACTTAATCCTATTTTAAATTCATTTCAGAACACGGTTAATGAATTTAAAATCAGTCATGATTTGATTGAAACCTTTTTGTTGAGCATGGAAATGGATTTAGAAAAAATAGATTATTCAAAAGAAAAATACAATCAGTATATTTTAGGGTCAGCAGAAGTAGTAGGATTAATGTGCCTTTGTGTATTTTCGGAAGGAAATCAAAAAATGTATGAGGAGTTTAAACCATCTGCAATGAGCCTGGGTGCGGCATTTCAGAAGGTGAATTTTTTAAGAGATATTAAAGCAGATTATCAAACTTTAGGAAGAACTTACTTTCCAGAGGTTGATATGAATAATTTTACTTCTCAGGAAAAAACATCCATAGAACAAGAAATAGAAGATGATTTTAAAGCAGCATTAAAAGGAATTAGAAAACTGCCCCTATCATCCAGAGGAGGTGTTTACCTTGCTTATGTTTATTATTACTCACTTTTCAAAAAGATAAAAAACGTTCCCGTAGAAAAAGTATTAACAGAAAGAGTTAGAATAAGTAATGGAAAAAAATTCAGACTAATGTTAAATAGTATGTTTTGTTATAAATTGAATTTAATATGAAAAACTTGTTTTTTTGTTTCTTACTGTTTTTTGCTCACAGTGCATTTTCAACTCTCCCTGATCAAAGCAATGTGAGGTCCTTGTTTAAAAAAGCGGCAAAAGAAGAAGCCACTTGTATCGAACTGCTTTCCCTTTTAGAGAAATATAATGAAAACAACAATCCTTTATTAGCAGGTTATAAAGCTTGTGCCACGATGATGATGGCAAACTATGTTTTTAATCCATACACTAAATTAAAAAACTTTTCAAATGGCAAAGACCTACTCGAAAAATCTATAAAAATCGATAATAATAATATTGAATTAAGGTTTCTTAGATTTAGCGTACAAACCAATGCTCCTTCTTTTTTGAATTACAATAATTCGATTCAACAGGACAAGTTGTTTTTGATGGAATCTGTTATTCAAATTAAAAGCAATGAGTTAAAACAGCTGATAATTTCTTTTCTTGCTTCTTCGGATTACTTAACAAGCTTAGAAAAACAAAATTTAAATTTATGAATGAATATTTGATTCTTGTAGATGAAAACGACAGGCAATTGGGTAAACAGGAAAAACTCCTGGTGCATCAATTAGGCTTGCTGCATAGAGCATTTTCTGTTTTCGTTTTTAATACAAAAGGAGAGTTGCTTTTGCAACAACGTGCCGATGAAAAATACCATTCTCCTGGCATATGGACTAACACTTGCTGCAGCCACCCTAACGATGGCGAAGAGCTAAAAGATGCAGTTAACAGAAGGCTTATACAGGAAATGGGAATGAGTTGCAAAACCCAGTTTGCTTTTAGTTTTATATACAAAGTGAAATTTGAAAATGGTTTAACTGAAAATGAATACGATCATGTTTTTTTTGGTGTAACTGATGATTTGCCAAAACCAGAAAAACAAGAAGTAAAAGACTGGAAGTATATTAGCTTGACAAGTTTGGAAACAGAGATCAATCAAAATCCTGAAAATTATTCAGAATGGATGAAAATATGTTTACCCGAACTTAGAAAACATATTGAAAAAAATAAAAACATGAATAAATTTACACCATAACTATGTATACAATTTTAATTAATTCTTTAATTGTTGTTGTTGCTTTTCTTAGCATGGAAGCTGTGGCATGGTTAACCCATAAGTATGTTATGCATGGCTTTCTTTGGTCTCTGCACAAGGACCACCATAAAAAAGAAACAACCGGCTTTTTTGAGCACAACGATTTTTTCTTTCTGATTTTTGCATTCCCGGGTATTGCAGGTTTATTTTTCGGATTGCAAAATGATTTCAATTATATGTTCTGGATTGGAATGGGAATTACAATTTATGGGTTCGCATATTTTTTTGTACACGATATCTTTATTCATCAAAGGTTTAAAATATTTAGAAATTCTGAAAACAATTATTTCAAAACCATACGAAGAGGCCATAAAATTCACCACAAACATGTGAATAAAGAAAAAGGAGAGTGTTTCGGAATGTTATGGGTGCCATATAAATATTTCCGTAACTCATCATCATGAAGTTTGTTTATCTGCTTGTTCTTTTTTTTACTGTTATAATTCCAGCAATCTTTTCTTTTCATTCTAAATTGAGATTTTACAAGCACTGGAAGGCATTTTTTATGGCTAATAGTATAGTTGCGTTGGCCTTTATAATTTGGGATATTAAATTTACTGAACTCGGAATATGGGGCTTTAACCCAAATTACCTTACTGGAATTTATATTTTATTTCTGCCACTGGAAGAAGTTTTGTTCTTTATCTGTATTCCTTTTGCATGCGTTTTCACTTATTACTGTCTAACTCTTTTTTATACATTTAATTGGGGTAAAAAAACAGAAAATATTTTGGTTTATTCTTTATCTGCTGTATTGATAGTAGGAGGAATACATTTTTCTGACAAATTGTACACCTCTTCCGTTTTTTTGAGTTTGGGGGGTTTACTTTTTGCAATAAAAGTTTTCTCAAAAACAAACTGGCTGGCAAGGCCTTTTACTGTATATCTATTTTTACTAATTCCCTTTTTTATAGTAAACGGTGTTCTCACAGGAAGTGGATTGGACGCCCCTGTTGTATGGTATAACAATTCTGAAAATCTGGGCCTAAGACTTTTCACCATCCCTATAGAAGATGTCTTTTACGGCTTTGAACTGATCTTGCTAAATATCCTTTTATTCGATTTTTTTAAAATCAGATTCTATTTAAAAGAAAAAAGCCAGCAAAAGGAAAGCATTGAATTGTTGCAGAAAAACAATCTCGTATAACAAATGCAGAAAAGAAAAATAGTCTTTTCACCTTGAATATGCATTAACCTTGTTTGGCATGATTATAGTAATGCAGACCCTCAGATCAATTAGCCAAGTGAATCAATAGAAAGCCAAAAAACACAAATGAAGTATATGGCAATATGTACTTGAAAGAAAAGGAGGTCGTAAGTTCAACCTTCACCACAACCCGAAAATTGAAAAAAATGGCCTCGAATTTAATCACTTCTTATTTGGGAATAGAATCCATTAGGGTTTCTGCCTCTAAAGTTACAATTGAATGCGTTATCTTGTTCAGTGGAAACGAACATACCCAACTTCTGCAAGTCTGCTGTGTACTCTAAGTGAGTTAATCTATTTATTAAACAATATTAACGATCCTATTTCAAATTTGCTGCTTTTAAAAATACAATCAGTTTCTCAACAGTTAAAGAGCGATGAATTTGTGAAAATTGAAATGACTGATTATGTTTTGAGTAGTGAATGGCAGGCAAACACAAGTTTAAACCTTAAACCTGTTGACCTTCCCAATGGTAGTGTTGCCTATTATGAATTTCAGAAAATAAATGAATGGAAAACAAGTCTTTGCCATTTTGAAAATTAATTAATGCAATTTAACTGGCAAAAATTTGTAATAGATTTCTAAATTAGAGGCTCAGATTAATTTAAAAAAATGAAAAAAGTAACAGGTATTGGTGGGATCTTTTTTAAATGTAAAGATCCCAATAAAATGAAAGAATGGTATAAAACTCATCTTGGCTTAGACACAGATGAGTATGGGACAAATTTTGAGTGGCGACAAAGTGATGATTCAGAAAAAAAGGGTTTTACACAATGGAGTCCATTTACAGATACTACAAAATATTTTGAACCTTCCCAAAAAGATTTTATGGTTAATTACAGGGTTGAAAACATTGAAAATCTGGTTGTTCAGCTAAAAAAAGAAGGAGTGAGAGTTCTGGATGAAATTGAAGCTTTTGAATATGGCAAGTTTGTTCACATTCTTGATATGGAAGGAAATAAAATTGTTACTGGAAGGACTAAATAATAAAAAGTATTCACTACAAACATGGGTTAAAGAAAAATCTTAATTATAGATTAAAATAAAAAGCATACCCTAAAAACAAGAAAACCAACAAGATAATTTTTAATGTCATTTGCTTTTATATGTTTTGAGTCAAAAAAAAAGTATACTTTAGCTTAAAATTTAACAAATAAAAAAACTATGAAAATAAAACTACTTACATTATTCATTGGGTTTTCTGCTTTATTTACAAGCACACTTAGAGCTCAAATAACTATTGACAGTACACATATAGCTCAAATAGGCGTTTCCTATTTTGAAGTAACTGATACTAATACTGTTTATATGCCAGGACCTGCAGGCCCAAATCAAACATGGTCTTTTACTAATGTAAATGCTCATAGTTTTGTTGGCAACAGCTTTGTTGATCCGGCAACTACTCCTTCAGGAGCATCTTTCCCTTCTTCAAATGTTGCAATGGATGATGGCAGCGGAACATATGTGTATACTAATCACAATCCTAATGATCTTAGAATAGTAGGTGTTAGCATATTTGGATATGACGTTAATGCGATTCCCAATGAAAAAACAATGGTTTTCCCTTCAAGCTACAACACTTCCTTTACTGACACGATGAGCGGTTCAATAACAATTCCGGGATCTGCTGTTGGTGCGCCATTTGATTCAATTAGAGTTAAAAACACAAAATACAAACATGTAGTTACAGACGCCTGGGGCAATATTAGCACACCAGAAGGTGCATTTGCTTCTATCCGTTTTTACGAAAGGGCTTTGGCTAAAGATTCAACCTGGGGCAAAATGTTCGGGATATGGACACTTATAGCTAACACTTCTGATTCTTCTCACATGTATACCTGGTGGACTAATGATGCCTTAATTGGAGTTCCTTTAGTTACACTGGATTATAATAAGGACTTGAATGAAACAACTTCTATAAAATGGTATTCTTCTTCTCCTCCCTGCCTTAACCCAGATATTCAAGCAGGAAACCTTAATTTTCCGACTGTTACAGATACAACTATTGGTTTAAACTGGACAAATGGAAATGGAAGTGCAAGAATTGTTCTTGCTAGTGAAGATCCGATTGTTGATTTTCCTGAAGTTGGGAATACTTATACAGCAAATCCAGAATTTGGAACTCCATCCACAGCAATAGGCAACAGTTTTGTAGTATATAATGGAACCGGGAGCTCAGTTACTGTTACAGGCCTTACTCCTGGCGCAACTTATTATTTTGCTGTTACGGAACACGCCTGTACACCTGAAAGATATAGTTCTGAAATGCCCATTACAGGCGATGAAACTACAACAATGGATGTTGGTGTAAATAGTCTTGCTTCTAAAAGCCAGTCTGTTTCTGTTTACCCAAATCCAGTTACTCAAGGGCAGCCGGTAATATTAAGCCAGAAATCAGACATACGAGTATTTAACAGCCTTGGAAAAGAAATAATTACTGAAAAAAATGTTGATATAATTCATACATCATCTATGTCTCCTGGTTTCTATATTATAGTAACTGGAAATAACCAGAGATTAAAAGTAGTAGTAGATTAATTTCTCTGTTCATCTTTAAATAAAAAAGGCTGCAATTATTGCAGCCTTTTTTATTTGATTCCATTGAACTTCTATTATAATTACAATCAAAATTGCTCTTAAAAACGCTCTTGTTTTTTTTTACTATATTTGCCTGGAATATATCATTAGCATACGAACTGTAGGAGTTTATCATTATTCGTGTTGTTATGCTCAAATAATCTAGAAAAGACCAAATAAATAGCGTAAAAAAGGAGTCTTTTTTATTGTTGTTTTTCATTTTCTAAAACATCCGAATAATATCCTACATCATTTCCAATGAATTTTAATTTTCTCATGAAATTCTATAATGGAAATTGATATTATTGGCTCTTCATTTATTATATGGGCCATATAAAAACACATGGAATGAAACTATTATAATAGTATATATTTTAAAACTTGAAAGAAAAGTTTTCTTAATAATTGAAAAATATACAATGCAATTATTTAAAGGGTTACAAAGCATTCATGAGTCTCTTTAATTAAAGAACCTTAAATATTTAGCTTATTGCATTCGGTAAAAAGTATGGTTATATTTAATATTATCAAAATGATAGGATTAATACATTAAAAACCTTGTTTAATAAAGTTAAAATCAAAAAAATTATGACAGAAAAAACAGAAATTATCGAAGTAATAGCAATTACCCATATAACGGAAAAGGGGTCCAAATTTAACCGTAATAAAATTGCTTCATTTCTTTTTAAACACCTGGATGAATTCGGAGATAATGTAGAGGCGATTTTAAAAGCAATTAACTACGCATTGGATGATAAACCGGGGCAGGGTGGATTTATTATAGTAGCACATGAGGCAGATGAAATTGTGGGAGCTGTAGTAGTAAATGAAACAGGAATGGAAGAATATATTCCAGAGAATATACTTGTTTATATTGCCGTTCATAACAACTATAGAGGTAAGGGAATTGGAAAAATATTAATGCAAAATGCTATTGCAAATGCAAAGGGCAGTATAGCCTTACATGTGGAACCGGAAAACCCTGCAAGGCATCTTTACGAAAAACTCGGGTTTACTAGTAAATACCTTGAAATGCGACTTGCCAGACAGTAAAAAATTAAATGAAAGACATACAAAGCTACAGACGAATATTGCATCGTTTTCCTGAAATTTCAGGAAAGGAAAGTAAAACAAGACAAAGAATACAGGAATGGCTCAATTCTTTTAACCCGGATTCTATTATTAAAATAGGTGGTACTGGATTATTGGCAACTTTTGACAGTGGTAAACCAGGGCCTTGTGTTTTAATCCGATCAGAACTGGATGCCTTGCCTATAAAAGAAGAAAATATATTTGAACATGTTTCCATTTATCCTGGTATAGGGCATAAATGTGGGCATGACGGGCATTCTGCGATTTTACTCGGACTAGCTCAAAAAATTAATAAAACTCCTTTTAATAAAGGTAAAGTTCATTTGCTTTTTCAGCCAGCAGAAGAAACAGGCCAGGGAGCTAAATTAATAATGGAGGATGAAAAATTCAAAAAACTGCAAATTGATTTTGTTTTTGCCCTTCATAATATTCCTGGTGAGCCACTTCATCAAATCATACTCAGAGATGATTCATTTACAGCTGCTGTAAAAAGCATAATAATTGAACTAAAGGGGAAAACCTCCCATGCAGCAGAGCCTGAAAATGGAATAAATCCAACTCTTGCTTTAGCTGAATTAATAAAAGAAGTTGATCAGTTGCAAAACAAAAAATCTTCAGAAAAAAGTTTCACTCTTCTTACACCAATACAAATATTGCTTGGAGAAGAAGCTTTTGGAACCTCTGCAGGAGATGCTACTATAAAATATACTGTCAGAGCATGGACCCAGGAGCAGTTAAATCAAACCATTAAGAGGTTTGAAACTACTACCGCAGAATTAGCAAAAAAACATTCTCTTGATTTAAGAATTTCATACGCCCAGGAATTCCAGGCAAATAAGAACGATAAAGAAGCTGTTGCTTTAATAAAGTGGGCAGGCACAGAAGCAGGGTATGATCATTCCTTCCGGGACGAACCATTTAAATGGGGAGAGGATTTTGGCTTTTTTACACAAAAGCATAAAGGAGCAATGTTTGGACTTGGTGCGGGAGAGAACACACCTGCTTTACATCATCCTTTATATGACTTCCCAGATGAAATAATAGAAACAGGAGTTAATATCTTTTATAATTTGATTAAAAAAATAAATGAGTAATATTATTTTACCAGGCTCAGTAATAGAATTGAGCAGAAAAGCCCTGCAAAACAATATTGATTTTATAAGGGAAAGAATTGGAAAAAAAGTAGTTTTTTCATCCGTAATAAAGGGAAATGCTTATGGTCATGGAATTGAACAATTCGTACCAATGGCAATAGAGGCAGGAGTAAACCACTTTTCTGTTTTCAGTGCGGATGAAGCCCAAAGAGTGGTTAATATTGTTGGTAATAAAAAAGTGACCATAATGATTATGGGCTTAATAGACAATGATTCTTTGGAATGGGCCATTAGAAACAAAATTGAATTTTTTGTATTTGATTTGGATCGATTAAAAAAAGCAGCCGAAACAGCCGCTTCTGTTAATAAAAAAGCTATTATTCATTTGGAATTTGAAACCGGAATGAATCGGACCGGCTTTAATCAAACACAATTAACAAAGGCCATTAATATACTTAAACAGCACACAGAACACATCCAATTAAAAGGAGCTTGTACTCATTTTGCGGGTGCAGAAAACGTTTCAAATCTTCAAAGAATTGAAAAACAAATAAAAATCTTTTACCAATTGCTAAACAAGCTTGCCAAACAAGATCTTAAGCCCATGCAATTGCATACGAATTGTTCTGCTGCAGTTATCAGTTATCCTAAAATGAACCTGGATTTAGTAAGGGTTGGGATTTTGCAATACGGTTTATGGCCTTCAAAAGAAACTTATGTTGATTATATTAAAGATCAAAAAAACAAAACTGACCGTCTAAAAAGACTCATTACCTGGAAAAGTAAAATAATGAGTACAAAAAAAGTATTGCAAGGGGAATTTATTGGTTACGGATCAAGTTTTGCTGCAAGGGTAGATATGAAAATTGCTATTATACCCATTGGTTATGCTCATGGGTATTCACGCTCTTTAAGTAATCAGGGAAGTGTAATTGTAAAAGGCAAGCCATTTTCGATTATCGGTATAGTAAATATGAACGTGCTAATGATAGATATCACCACCTTCCCTCAAATAAAAAAAGGAGATGAAGCCACTCTTATTGGCACAGATGGAGAGGAATCTATTTCCATAGCTTCATTTAGTGAATTAAGTAATCAATTAAATTATGAAATGTTAACCCGGCTTCCTGGGAATATTCCACGAAAAGTTGTAAATTAACATTCATTTTTATTTTTAAATATTAAAATAGATTTTTTATTAATTCAATGAAAAGTCATAAATTATATAGTGATGGCAGTGTTGAAAATGTATAAAGATAAGTTGCGCCACAATTATGAATTTTTGGAAAAAACATTTAAAAAAAATTCTATTGAATGGGCCGTTGTATCCAAAATACTATGTGGGAACAAAGCATTTCTTAAAGAAGTAATACAATTAGGCATTAAAGAAATTTGTGATTCAAGGATCAGTAATTTAAGGACCATTAAAGAATTAAGTGCAAATATTCAAACAGTTTATATTAAACCACCTGCAAAAAGGAGTATCCCAAATGTAATTAGATATGCTGATGTTAGTTTCAATACTGAATTTGAAACTATGAAAAACCTTTCTGCTGAAGCCAAAAGACAAAACAAAACCCATAAGGTGGTTATCATGATTGAATTGGGAGATTTAAGAGAAGGTGTAATGGGAGAAAGGCTTATTGATTTTTATGCTTCTGTATTCGAGCTTCCTAATATAGAAATTACCGGGCTAGGCGCTAATTTAAATTGTTTGTATGGGGTTATGCCCTCTGAAGACAAGTTAATTCAACTAAGCTTATATAAACAATTAATAGAGGCTAAGTTTAATATAAAAATACCTTGGGTAACAGGGGGAACCTCTGTTGTTTTCCCATTACTATTGGCAAATCGACTTCCAAAAGGAATTAATCATTTTCGAATTGGTGAAATGTTGTTTTTTGGCAATAATTTAATGACCAGGGAAAATGTTTCTGAAATGAAACAGGATGTATTTAAACTTTTTGCAGAAATTATTGAAATACAAGAAAAGCCCAAAGTTCCATCAGGAGAAATGGAAGAAAACCCTTCCGGAGAAGTTTATAAAGTAAATGTTGAAGATTATGGTAAAACCTCATATCGTGCTATAATTGATGTAGGCTTATTGGATATTTCCACTGATTTTATTGTTCCAGAAGACGAAGACATTGAAGTTTGCGGAGCAAGTTCTGATATGATAGTACTTGATCTTGGAAAAACAAAAGGACAATATAAAGTAGGTGATAATATTACTTTTAAATTAAAATATATGGGAGCCTTGGGCTTGCTGAACTCCAATTACATTGAAAAAGAGGTGGTTTAAAGATTTTTTTGCTTCTGTTTCTTCCTTTGAAAGTTCTTTATGGATTTTTTTCTCTTCCTATTTTCTTTTACTTGCCCCGAATTTAATTTGTTCTGCCTCAGAAATGGAACGACCATTGAATTTACCCGCTAATAATAGCAATGATCAGAAAAGCCACTACTATAAAGAAAATATAATCAAACCGGTTTCGCTTTTAGATTCTTCTGATTCCTCCACACCCTGAGCGTCTAACTTTCTCTTGGCGGTTTGTGCACTCCAAAGTGCTGCAGCTAATACCAGCCCAAAAAGCAAAACAAAAAACAAAATAGGTATCCAGGAGTATATATTATATTTACAATAAATGTTTTCTAAAAACCTCACCATAAAAGTTATAAATGGATTTCAGCAATTTCAATTTAAAACAAAAATAAATAAGCAGCATTTTTCCCAAAAAGTGTAAAACAGTGAACATTAATTGCATCTATTTCTAAAGGTTTAGAATCTTTCCATTTCAAGGTTGTTCTAAAATTAAGTGGCATTGTTTTTAAAATAAATTTAATATGTTGCAAAAAAAACAAATTATAAAAAACACTATTTATTGGACAATTGCCATTCTTTGTCTTGTTTTAGGTTTAAGTTCCTGTGATAAAAGCTCAAAAAAGGCAGGAGCTTCAACAATAATTCAAGAATGGACAAAGCAAAATTTAATGGATCATGTCAGAGAATGGCCTGGAACTTCAATTCAAGCAGCAGAAGCTATGACAGAAAAATATGGAACCCCTGAGGAAATAACCAATTACCGTCTAATATGGTATAACAAGAGTGTGTTTAAAGAAATAATAGTGCACAGGGAAGAAATTGATCATAATTTCCCAATGCCTCATAAAGATGTTCTGGAACAAACGATAAATTATGAAGTGCCCGTTGAAAGGTACTCCCATATTGCCACCTATAATGGCAGCATTTCAACTTCAAAAACCAAAGGAACATTAACTGTCAGAGGAGAGAGTGAAGCAATGAATTTCCTTTCATTAAATTTGGCCCATGAAGTTGCTATGGGCAAAAGAAGTATAAAGGACGCCAGAGAATTTCACACTGCTACTGTAGTTGCATTTTTAAAAGGAAAAACACCAGAATACACTCAAAAATTATTATTTACCCCCGCTATTGATGCCGGAGATCCCGACAAAGCAACAATAGATGATAAAATTCTGGAAGAAATTTTTGGCCAGAGATAACTATTCTTTTCTATTCTCTTTTTTTATTCTCTTTTGCTCTCTTTAATAGCTTTGTTTGCCATCAAAACATCCCTGATAAAATATTGTTACATATTAAACAGTTAATTTTACCTAATGTAATTGTTTATTTTATACTTTTGCAATTAATAAGGGGAATTAGCTCAGTTGGCTAGAGTACTTGCCTGGCAGGCAAGGGGTCAGGGGTTCGACTCCCCTATTCTCCACCAATAAAATCAAGGGTTTCGGAATATTTCTGAAGCCCTTTTTTTATTCAGTTTACTTTTGGTTTTGTTTTATTGAACAATCTCTTTCAGGCCATTTTACAATCCTGATGACCATACTTCTAGAATTAGTAAAAGAAACACCCAGAGATCAATTTTAATTGTCTGGATCCACAAAGTAAAAGCATAATCAATTGTTTACTCAAGGGTCATGCTTTTCTATTTCTGGCTTAATTCATTCTTAGGCAAAGTTTATTCTTTAATCATTTTTACAACTGCAAATTCCTCTTTGCCTGTAACTTTTATCAAATAAATACCTTTAGAAAAAGAAGTGATATTTACATTAAAAATGTTCTTTCCTGAATTCATTGTTAGAGTTTCTGAAAGCAGATTTTTCCCTGTCATATCAAATACTTCAAGTTTGATCTCATTTGAATAATCGGAATCAAATTCTAATTTCCACTGATCTTTTGCAGGATTAGGCCATGTATTTAAAGTAAAATTTACCGATTTTTTTTCCTTAATATTTGTACTCGGATCAACAACTATAAATTGTCCCATCATTCCATTATCTTCATGCAAAAGATTGTGGCAATGATACATGTAGGGTACAGTTTCTGACACAAAATTTTCGAATTTAGTAATGAACTTAACAGACTCCCATGGCTCTATCAAAAAAACATCTTTTAATCCCCTTTCATAGGCAGGGGGAGGATTTCCATTTCTGCTGGTAATGTAAAACTGTACATCATGCAGGTGAAAAGGATGGGCAATATTTGTGGTGTTTACAACTTCCCACAGCTCTATATCATTAAGGAATATAGTGTCGTTAACAACATTCATGTCAAACACTTGATTATTAATAGAAAAGCTACTCATTCCTACCGAACCTGTCCCTGTAAGATCTTTTATTCTTGTAACATCAACGTCTGCTTCATTCCATGGAGATATCGGGATCAGACTTGAAGGGACTGAAGTTACTGGGGAAGAAGTTGGTGTGGAAACATTGATTTGAAGAATACCAAAATCTGCTGCATTTAAAGGACTGTTTCCATTCATCATTCCAGAAGCTCCACCAGGTATATTTGAAGATAATTCACTCCCATAGCTCATCATTTGCAGCGAACCACCCAAATCATTACTTAAATCAACGAGAATTTCCATTCTTTCTCCGTTTGAAATTAATAGCCTGTTAGTAGAATGAGGAGCAGGAAGCAAACCTCCATCAGATCCAATAACATAAAAGTTACGATTATCACTAAAACCAATGTTAAATACCCTTGCATTGGCAGCATTCAAAATTCTTAACCGAAGCATTTGTGCAGGAGCATCCAGATAAGGGTTTGGAGTACCGTTTACGAGCATAGAATCTCCCAGAGCGGTAACTACAAATTGACCCTGGCTGTCATAACTCCTGTCTTGCAATATTAAGGGAAAATCATCTGTTCCATATGTCCGGGGAAGGTTGATTGCTGCTTCCTGAGTATCGGCAACAATAATTAAACCTGCCAGTCCCATAGTCACATGCGCCCCTGTTTCTTCATGCGGATGAGGATGAAACCAATTCAAAGAAGCTTTGTTGAGCATTTTAAAGTTTACATTCCAGGTATCGTTTGGCATAATTTGGGAATGAGGTCCACCATCCATTTCTGCAGGGATATGCAGACCATGCCAGTGAATAGTAGTCATCTCAGGAAGATTATTTGTTACATTAATATTTAAGGAATCGCCTTGCTGAACATAAAGCACAGGACCAAGGTAATCACCATTTACCCCATAAGTAGAAGTGTTAACACCAGGATAAAATTGCATAGAAGAAGGTGTCAGGGTAAGATTGAACTGTGTTCCGGAAAGTACTGGTGGTATTTGTAAGGGGTTATTATAATTTTGAGAAAAACCATTAAAAATATTTAAAAACAGGATTACAAGTAAGCTTTGGCGCATAAGTTGAGATTTTACTTAAAAAAGTATTGAAGTCAATGCAAATAAAATTTTCAGGATTAAATCAACACCTGTTTTTATTTAATAGAAATTTCTTTAATTTGTTTAGAACCATTCACAACTGGATCCTGATGATACATATGTACATCTCTTTGAGGGAAAGGCACTTCTATACTATTTTGTTCAAAAACTTCCTTTATAGCTTCCATTCCATCCCAATATACTGGCCAAAGGTCATCCGTATTAACCCAACATCTTACTGATAAATCAAGGGAGCTATCACCGAAATTTGTAAAGTATACCACTGGTTCAGGATCTTTCAAAATTCTTATATCCTTTTCAAGGATATTGGTAATAACCTTCCTGGTTTTTTTAAGATCGGTTCCATAAGCCACTCCAACATTCATTTCAACTCTTCTTATTGGCTCCGCAGTTAAGTTTGTGATATTTGCATTTGCCAAAGCACCATTAGGAATAACAACTACTTTATTATCGAAATTCTTAACCTTTGTATATAGAATATCTATACTTTCAACTTTACCCAAGGTACTTTGGGCTTCTATAATATCTCCAACTTTAAATGGTTTGAATATCAAAATTAAAACACCTCCGGCAAAATTGGAAAGGGACCCTTGCAAAGCCAAACCTACAGCCAAGCCAGCAGCACCTAATACTGCAAGAAAAGAAGTAGCTTCAATTCCAACTGTTTGAGCAATTGCCAAAAAGAGCATTACATAAAGAAAAACTTTAATGAAACTGGAAAGAAAAATAGATAAAGAGGGCTCTATATCATATTTATCAAAAATTTTATTTACTGATTTTACAAGTATTTTAATTATAAAAGCACCGATAAAATAAGTAATTAAACCAAGTAATACTTTTGGTATAATAACAAATCCCAAATCTATTGCTTGACTTGTAATTTTTTCAACCGTTTGCATATCTATTTCCATGGCTATATCTTCTTTAAGTTTTTCAGACTACGAATTCAGTAAATCTAGGTAATTACAAAGTTAAAAATTTAGAAAGAAATTAACAGCTTTCAAACTATTATATTCCCTTATGCTAACTCCTTTTACAAATAATATAACTAAAATAATTATTTGTTGCTTCAAATCTTCTGTTTTCTTAATATTTTTTAGCTCTTTAACTTTCTTTCGATTTACTTGTCGAAACTGTTTTTTTTACTAAATTTGCTTATCCAATAGATATTTCATGAAGAAAATTTTACTGATTTTATTATATCTTTCTACTTTTTATCCTTTATATTCTCAAAATAGTGTAGAGGGACAACCTGTTGTCTTCCAAAAAAATGGAAAAACATTTTTAATTGAACCACAAAACAACAATCAGGCAAGAGAAATTACTAATGTCGAAAATTTAGAAGAAAAAATATGGGAGGGTGATGTCCTAGTAAGATTTCCTGAAGAAATATCTGAAGATTTGAAAATTAAAGATGGATGGGTTCTATATACCGGGATACAATCTCCTCATAATTCAAATATTTGGCTCTGTTTGGAAAGAACAATAGTGGGAAATGATTTTAACTTATTTCTTTTTGATGTAAGTAAGGGTTCTAAACAAGTTTTAATAAACAACAACAATTCTTTTAAAGGTCATGCATTTCGTCCCAATTCCTGGTCTAATGATAAAAATATAGTTTATATTGAGCGTACAGAATTTGATACTGGTTTTGAACATGAGGGACTTTATAGTTATAATATTAATTCGGAGGAATTAAAAAAATTAAATATTTCCGAAAAATACATGTCCATCCCCTTGCTTTCCCCGGATAGAAATATTTTCACATACACTGTTACAAGTCAAGCTGAAAGGGACTTAGTTCATGGGTTTGGAGACAAATTATCAATTTATAATATAAAAACAGATGAAGAAATAATTTTATCAAAGGAAGTTAATTCTCATTATCAGGTTTTAGGTTGGTATAGTGTCCAGCAGACTGAGAAAAAAAACATTAAAAAAAAAGAAACTGCTTTAAATAATAGAGCTCAATTAAACTTTAAACTCCCATGGGAAGCAGGTATCACATATTGTGTTACACGAGATGGCTCAAACCCTGCACCTGGATCTCCTGGATCATCTTCATCTTGTACAAATTTAGGCCCTCACTCTTATCCTGCTGCAACAGATTTTGACACCCCTAATAACGTTCATCACAAAACCCTTGCAGTAGCTGCTGGCACAGTGACTACAGTTATTTATTCTAATTCAGGATATGGCAATCATATAATCATTACACATCCTGATAATTATCGTACTCGATATGCCCATCTATATTCAATTGCAGTAACACAGGGGCAACAGGTGTCTCAAGGCTGTTATTTGGGTATTGAAGGAACCACCGGAAATTCAAGTGGGGATCATTTACACTTTGAATATGAGTATCCTGGAGGAAGCGGAAATTTGTATGCCAATTTCAGTGATTGCGGAGGTTGTGTACCTCATAGAGGCTATAATTACACTTCTATCAACAATCTTCAAGCATGTTCTCCAATGCCTCCTCCGCCACCACCAACTGTAAGTACAAATACCTGCGGGAACAAAACTATCACCCGGGCCACTCCTCCTTCAGGAACCACGTATTACTGGCAGGGCACTGGTTGCGGCACAAGTACTGCAAACTCTTCCCTGACTTATACTGCCACTGTTTCCGGAACTTATTACCTAAGAGCCAGAAGCTCAGGAGGGTCCTGGTCGACTTGTAGCTCCACGTGGGTAACGGTAAATCCATTTCCTTCCACTCCTCCCGTTCCTGT
>JALYPI010000287.1 GCA_030856445.1 Bacteroidota bacterium | reverse complement strand
TTAAGCATAAATGGATAGGTTAATCGGGCAACTGCATGTGGATGGTTATTGGCCTCAGGCCTATTTGCTGTTTGTCCGTTAAATAACCCAAAACCAAATACACCATAATCTCCAGACCCTTTTAATCCTGATTTTACAAGATGACTAAACCTTTCTCTTATTTGCTTTGGTGCCCAGTAAAAAAACACTCCAAGGTCACGTTCATTTGCAACAGCACTGTTTAATCCATCATTACGATCAAGTGGAAGCCTGTTTTGGCTGGATTGTAAGTTTTCAAAACCAAAAGGAATTTTACTTTGACCCAAACGTAAGCGGAACTCTTTGTTTTTGTCAAGTGCCAAATCAAAGTATGCATCCCTAATTTGCGTATAGTGAAGACTGGTTGAACTTATAGCTGAAGCAAAATCAGGTTGAATATATACATATACTCTTTCATGCACATTGCCGAAAAAAACAAGCCTTATCCTTCTTAAGAAAAAACCACCGTTTTCTCCCCATGATTTATCGCATTGTTCGCATTCTAAAAGTGGGTTTGTTTCCAATAATCTATTATAACGTATTTGGGTATATCCTCTGATGGATATTTTTTCATACCACCCTTTTTGTGTAGGTGTTTGAGGGGCTATACTATCAGATGTAGCTTGTTGTGCTATTGCTAAACAAGAGAGTAAAAAGAATGTCAACAGGTTAAAAAACCTAAGGAAATATTTTCTATTAAAATTATTGTTATTCATGTCTTAATTGTTTTCTTTTATTCTTGCAAAAATTGTGAATTAAACTATAGAAAAGCACTTAATTAACATTGTTAACAATAATATAACATTGGAAAAAAATATGTCAAAGCTAAAGTTTACTTTTAGAAATGACACTCAGATAGTTATAATCTTTATTAATTAGAAGTAGTAAATAATCCTTAACACTAAATTAACCTTAAAGAACTTTGTTTTCTACCAATTGTGGCACAACTACCCCATCGTTATTTTAAAGATGAGATTCTCCGGGTTAAAAAGGCCTTATTAAATTACCTCTAAAGGGATTACTTTTTAGAATGCAGTATAGAAAAGACAAGATGTTCTAAAAAATCATGAACCAATAAATTATTATTATTATTATCTGCTTGCTTTATATCAGATAGAGAGGGTAAGTGCTGGCAGAAAAATATTTGTTCACGAGCACTTTCAATAATGGTGCTGGCAAGTGAATTTGGATATGGATAAGCGCTGTTAACTTCTTGAATTAGGCTTGCAATTTTTTTACTTAAAGTTTTATAACTACGGAAATAGCCATCCTTGTTTTCCTGATCCACATTTTTGGTTAAATAAGCTTTTGCTGATTCTGCCACCACAATATTATACAACATGCTTTCATCAATATGGGTAATATTTGGATCTTCCTTATAAGATTCGGAAATAATCTTAATAATAATCTTTAGTTTTTCTTCCGGATCAATAATGTTATTTGTTTTATAATCCATTTGGTATTCTATCCAGGCATAGTACCATGAGATAAGGTAAACCAGCAACTTGTGCTTGTTTTCAAAATACCTGTATATAGATGCTTCCGTTGAATTTATGGCTTGTGCAAGCTTCTTGAAGGTAAATTCCTCAAAGCCCAATTCATTAATTAAAATAATGCTGTTGCTAATTATATTCCTGCCTAAATCAGATTGTTCAGGATTACGCAGAAATAACTTTTCATTTAATTTGATCTGGATTTGAAAAGGCATAGGATTAAAATCAAGGAATTAGTTTAGTTTTTTTGTTTTCAAATTTGAAAACACTTGAAATTTCAGAATTATCTTTTACACTAACATCTAAATCTACAATCAAACCATTTTTAATATCATAAACCCATCCATGAACTTCTGGCCCCTTACGCTTTTCCCATGAGTTTTGAATAATTGAAGTTTTTGTTAAATCATAAACTTGTTCTATTACATTAAGTTCAACAAATCTATCGGCTCTGTTTTTTTCATCAGCAATATTATCTAATTCTTCCTGATGGATTCTGTAGACGTCTTTAATATGCCTTAACCAGTTGTCAATAATACCATATTGCTTATTTCCCATTGCAGCCAATACGCCACCACATTCATAATGTCCGCAAACAACTATATGTTTTACCTCAAGTATATTAACAGCATAATCAAGCACACTCAACATACTCATATCAGTATGAATTACCATATTGGCAATGTTTCTTGTTACAAAAACTTCACCAGGCTTAGTGCCTGTAATCTCGTTGGCCGGAACCCTGCTGTCTGCACATCCTATCCATAAAAGTGGAGGGGTTTGTCCTTTGGATAGTTTATCAAAAAAAGAGGGGTCTTGCCCTAGTTTTTCAGTAACCCATTTTTTATTGTTTTCCAGCAATGTTTGATAAAATGCATCCATTTAAAAATATATTAAGGTATAAGCCAAGGGTTAAAAATACAATTGAATGTTTTTAAAAGGGACTTAATGAGCTAAAACTGGCTCTATTTTTCTGATCTCGATAAGACCTAATTTAATGTTTTTTAATTTAGCAGTTTCTTTAAAATTTTCAATTATTTCCAGCACGTCATAATCAATATAAGCAGAGCCTGAACCATCAATTATTACTTCGGAATTTTCCGGTAAATTTTCCAGCATTAAAAGTATACTTCCTTTGTTTAAAAAGGTAACTTCTTCAGCTAATTTAATTGTAATTTTCTCTCCCGCTTTATATTCTTCCTTATGAAAGTAATAAGGGATTCTATAATTATTTCGAAGGATAAAAAAGATGGAAAAGACCATTCCAATTCCAATACCCTTTAACAAATCGGTAAATACTACAGCAATAACGGTAATAGTAAAAGGAATAAACTGATCCCAACCCAGTTTATACATAGATTTAAATAAGCCTATTTTGGCAAGTTTATAACCAACAATCAAAAGAACAGCAGCAAGGCATGCTAGGGGTATCATATTTAATAAAAAGGGTATAAGCGCTGCGCAAATCAACAATAATATTCCATGGATAATAGCAGACATACGTGTTCTTCCACCTGCATTTATATTAGCAGAACTTCTTACAATAACAGCCGTTAAAGGGAGTCCTCCAATTAATCCTGAAATTATATTTCCTATTCCCTGTGCCCTTAATTCCCTATTAGTGGGTGTGTTTCTTTTATAGGGGTCAAGTTTATCAGCAGCTTCAACACTTAATAATGTTTCAATACTGGCTACTATAGCAATAGTTGCAGCAATAAGATAGATATTAGGATTAGCGAATTGTGTAAAATCAGGAAAAGTAAAAAAACCTACAAATTCATAAAAATTATCAGCAACCGGCAAAACTACCAGGTGTTCTCGAGACAAAAACAATTCGGGGATTGATACTTTAAAAAACTGATTTAATAGAACTCCTGAAAGAACAGCAAATAAAGCTCCAGGTAAGACTTTAAACAAAGCAATTTTTTTAATAAAGGGTCTTTCCCATAATAGAAGTATTCCTAAAGAAACCATGCTGATTATTACAGCACCTAAGTGCATGTTTTTAATTGCAAACCAAATATCCGTAAAAGTATTATGCCCTCCTCCTTCATCAAAGGAAAAATCTCCCTCATAATCAAAATCATAACCTAAGGCATGCGGTATTTGCTTAAGTACAAGGATTAAACCAATGGCTGCAAGCATACCTTTAATAACTGAAGTTGGAAAATAATGAGCTACTATACCTGCTCTTATTATTCCAAATATTATTTGGAAAACCCCTGCCAATACTACAGCTAAAAGAAAAGCATCATAAGTAGGAAGTTGATTGATTGCTGTAAGCACTATAACAGCTAAACCAGCTGCAGGACCACTTACACTTAATGGAGATTGGCTGAATGATCCAATAACAATACCGCCAATAATACCACCGATAATACCAGAAAATAAAGGAGCACCCGAAGCAAGAGCAATTCCAAGACATAAAGGAAGAGCAACAAGAAACACCACCAAACCGGATGGTAAATCATATTTAAAGTTGGAGAACATACCCAGTTCTTTTGGGTGAGGCATTTTTTCGGACATAAATAAAAACAATAAGGTTATAAATGATAGCAAAGCTACCAAAAATTATAGTAACAACTCCTTTTTTTATGGAAAAGAAATAAGTTTAAAAGCGTTCTGGTTAAATTAATGCTTTTTACGGAAATTTTTTATTTCAATTAATTTTTTGCCCTCCTCCCTTATAAAAACAATATGTTTGCTACTACCAATGGTTTGTGCTGAATATATTCCAGAATGTCCGGAGAAAAGATAACTTACAACACAGGCAATAGCAGCATAAACTCCAATTTGCAGCCCAAATAATTCTATTGCAACAAGGGTTGCAGCAAGAGGGGTGTTGGCAGCTCCAGCGAGCACTGCAACAAATCCCATTCCTGCTAAAAGAGCTACAGGAAAAGGTATAAAAAAGGAAAGTGCACTGCCAAGTGTTGCCCCAATAAAGAAAAGTGGTGTTACTTCACCTCCTTTAAATGAAGCACCTAAGGTTATAGCAGTTAAAGCAAGTTTTATAATAAATTCATAAAAAGGCATTTCTTGTTCAAAAGCCTGTGTTATTACTGGAAGTCCAAGGCCAATATATCTTGTGCTTTGAGTACTAAAAACAAAACCTGCTATAATAATTCCTCCAATTAAAGGTCTTAAAGGTGGGTGGGTTATTTTATTTTTAAACACATCCATAGTTAAATGAATTGCCTTTCCAAATATTCTGGCAGTTAGCCCAAAACTTAAACCGGCTATTATGCTGAAAAGTATATTTAGAATATTTATTTCGGGTATAAATGGTATTTTATAGTGAATATGAGAAATACCCCAAAGGGTAGTAATATAATCTGCAATAATTGCGGCAATGAAACTTGGAAAAATCGCATCATATCTAAGACGGCCAATTAAAAAAACCTCCAGTCCAAAAACAGCTCCAGCGAGTGGTGTGCCAAATACAGAAGCAAACCCTGCACTTATACCAATAATTAACAGGATTTTTCTATCTCTTGGTTTGAATTTGAAAAGCCGTGTAAATTGATCTGATATTGCAGCGCTTATTTGAACTGCAGTTCCCTCTCTTCCTGCCGAACCTCCAAATAAATGAGTGAGAACAGTTCCTATAAAGACAAGCGGGGCCATTTTTAAAGGAATTACTTTTTGAGGGTTTTCAATTTCTTCTAATATTTGATTGTTTCCAGCTTCCACGCCTTTTCCAAGGTAATGGTAAAACAAACCAATTAATAAACCTCCAATTGGCAACAATGCAATGATGTAAAAATTTGCTTCCCGATAATTGGTCGCTAAATCAAGAACCCATAGAAACAAGGCTGAGGTAGTACCTGCCAAAAGGCCAATAATAGTTGCTATGAACAACCATTTAAGCGTAAAAAATAAAATAGAATAGTGTTCAGATTTTTTTATCCTGGAAAAAAGTGGAAAAAAAACAGATTTTTCTTTTTGCATAGCCTGTAATAATAAATTAATGCCAGTAAAATACTGGCAAATTACAGGAGTCATCAGCCTATGCAGGCGGTTTATAAAAGGTGGAACCCCATCACCAAGAACAAAGGTAAAAATTGTTCAGAAAAATGCTACTATAAATCAGAAATTTCATTTTCGCTTTCATCCTGACTTGTTTCCCAGGAGATTTTTTTCACATTCTCCTCCATACTAAGTGTACTTGTAATTTCCTCAATCGTATTGTCATTTCTGCCCAAAGAAAGAATAGAAGCTTTAATCTCCACATAACCTTCCTCAATTTCAGTACTGCTTAGTGATTGTAATCTTAAAGAAGTGTTACTTATATTTCTTAAAAGGATTGCCCTGATATTGCTTTCGTTTATTTTAGGGCAAATAATTGTAAACGTATAAACTATATTTGAAAATCCAGGAGATAAGGGTCTCTTTTCAATCATACCTCCTAAAGGTCGCATTGTAACATGGACTATAACAACTACAATAGCCCCTACAATTGCTTCCTTCCAGAAACCCATCCCCGTTAAAGAGCCTATGGCTGCAGAACACCACAAAGTTGCAGCTGTGTTCAGGCCTCTTATATTAAAACCCTCTTTTATTATAACACCAGCTCCCAAAAACCCTATTCCTGTAACAATTTGACCGGCAATTCTTGAAGGACTTGCGTCATCGTCATAAATATTTACCGAAATAAGCACATATAAAGCAGAACCTATAGAAACAAGGATGTTAGTACGAAGGCCGGCATTGCGCTGGCGCCATTGTCGTTCAAATCCGACCAGACCTCCTAAAATAAAGGCAAGCAATACCCGAAATATGATTATGTGTAATTCCAAATTTTTTCTTTTTACAGCAATAAATGTAAGAAAATGTAGCGAAAGATGAAAGAATAGCTCAATATAGGTTCACTGCGATTGATCCGTCTGAGGTAATCTTAAAATTTTTTTCAACAGTATAGATTGCTTCCTTCCTGCTTTTTGGACGGAAAACAACCTTATAGTTTCCAGGCTGCAATTGCAGTATTTCCGTTTGGTTGTTTTCATCTAAATCATAAACCCAATCCATTTTTCCATTTATTTCAGAAAAAACACTTCCATATCCCGTTTCTCTTGCATTAAATTTTACTGTTCCTGCTTTTGGTATTTCAATTGTACGTGTTGTGTTGCTGCTAATATTTACATCTTTAATATAAATTCGAGGAAGGGTTAGTATTTCTAAATCATAGTTTCCTACAAGGTATCTTTGGCTAGTATTAACTTCTTGTAAATGCAAGGTGTTTTTATCTCCACTATTTCTCACTATTGTCGTGGTTTTGATATTTGCAGACCCATAAGAGGGGATTTTAATATTTAATCTGCCTTGTGGCGCATCTACTCCAATAATATTATGCTTACCCGGGAAAAGCACTACACTGTCTTTAATAATTTGAGGAATAGTATTTACAATAATTTTATAAGTAATGGCAGGGTCTATTTTAACAGTATCGGGGTTTCCTGCGCTGTTAATAGTATGTACATAATTATACATCAGAGATTTTGTATGATAATCATAAAAACTCATGTTAACGTTGGTTTCAGTAGGTTTTCCCATAGCATCAAGCAGATTTACCTGAGCTGTTGTAACATAAAGAGTTTGGGTAATAATTACATCAATAATTTCAGAAAAAACACCTGCTTTTGCTATATCATAAAAAGGACCAACACAATTAAAGGTTTTGGCATCTTCTAAAGATAAACCCATTCCAATTACAAATGGCCGGAAGCGTATTCCTTTTTCCTTAAGTTTCTTAGCTGCATCGCAAATATCACCTCCGCATTCTTCAATTCCATCAGTAATTAAAATTATCATATTTACACTTGGGGATGAGGGGAAATCATCGGCTGCTTCAATAAGTGAGCGGGCAATAGGAGTTGTGCCTTTTGGCGAAATGTTTTTGATAGTGTTTTTTATGGTTTCCAGGTTGCCTTTGTAAAAAAGTACTTCCAGTTTAGTATCACTACAGTCCTGGGGTGGCACCTTTTTTTGATGACCATAAATTCTAAGACCAAATTCAGTATTTGTAAGTAATTGAAGGCTATCTGCAAATTGTGCAAACATTTTTTTTGCTGTTTCTATTCTGGTGCTTTCCTCGTATTTTTCATACATGCTGTTTGATGCATCAAAAATGATTAAAATACGTGTAAGTGGTTTTTGTTTTTGTTGAGAAAAAGTAAGAGTAGAACTCAAAAAAATTAAACCTAAAAGAAAAATGCGCATCAATAAATGATTTTAGGCAAAATTAAGTAATATAGAAAGAGAATTGACTTTTTCTTTTATATGTTTTCTTACAACGCTTGTTGATAAGAATTATTTAAAAATCAAGGAGTCGAATAATTTTAAAACAAATATAAAGTGCATTATAAAGCTTTACACCTTTTCTCCTGTTTTTTTAAATCGCGGAAATAGGTTTATTATGGAAAATCTTCTTACTGGAATATTAAATAATTCTAATACCTTTATTCACTGTTGTCCGGGGAAAAGGATAGAGATTCCTCATTTCGCTACGCTCCATTCGGAATGGCAAGGGATTCAGTTATATCAATGAGAGGGAGGGGTTAAGATGCGGCTTTGCCGCATCTTAACCCCTTCCTCTCACAAAAGACTTGAAAAGACTGTCATTCCGACCGTAGGGAGGAATCTCATATATTTTACCGGACAACAGTGACCTTTATTATAAGATTTACCCTAAACCAAATAAATTTTGAAGACAATTTTTCTTTGCATCGCAGCTAGCCTGCTACTTCTATTTTCGGTTTTTTCACAAGAAAATGATTTTACCGCTCCTGTAGCAAAGATACTTCCTAAAACGGATACCATTCATGGAAAAGTAATTACGGACAATTACCATTGGCTAAGAGAAAAATTTAATCCGGAAGTAATCAATTACCTCTACTCAGAAAATGCTTATACAGAAAATACTTTAAAGCACACAAAGCTCTTGCAAAAGAAGCTTTATGAGGAATTAAAGGGAAATTACAATGAAACTTATGCCAGTCTTCACGTAAAAAGAGACAGTTTTTATTATTACAACAGAATGGAAAAAGGGCTCGATTACCCTATATTCTGTAGAAAAAGAGATTCTTTAACAGCTCCTGAAGGCATTTATTTTGATGCCAATGAAACGGCAAAAGATTTCCTTTTTTTCAATTTGAGTATTTTGAGCGTAAGTCCAAACCATCAATTATTAGCTTTTGGAGTTGACAGCAAAGGGGATCGTTTAAGCACACTTTATTTTAAAGACCTTCAAACAGGAGAACTGCTCTCTGACAGTCTTCCTAAAGTGAGTTCACTAATATGGGCCAATGACAACAAGACAATTTTTTATATTCTTCCTGAAGAAAAAACTTTACGCTCCCACAAAGTATTCAGGCATACTTTGGGAACCCATTGTTCTGATGATGAATTAATATTTGAAGAAAAGGATAAAGAATTCGGTGTTTCATTGGATAAATCATCCTCTAAACAGTATATTTTTATAGCCTCAACATCAAGCAAAACAAGTGAATTCAGGTATCTTAATGCAAATGAACCGTCAGAAAAATTAACTCTTATACAAGAACGGGAAAACAATATTTTGTATGACCCTGATCATTACAATGGAAATGAATTCTTTATCACAACCAACTGGTTAGCTATCAATAATAGGGTTATGAAAACCTTAATTCAAAACCCCGGTAAAGAGTATTGGATAGAGGTAATTCCACACAGAAAAAACGTGCTGCTTTCTGATTTTACCCTTTTTAAAAATTTTATGATCCTTGGAGAAAAAGAAATTGTTGATAGAAGAGTGAGGATTATTGAAAGAGAAACAGGAAATGAAAAACTAATAGAATTTAATGAAAGTATTTATTCCCTAAGTACTGCTGGGGGAGGGTTTGAATACGATGACAATAAAATCAGAATTTCATATAGTCCAATGCTTTCTCCTAGGGAAATTTACGATTATGATTTAATAAAAGATTCGCTGAATATAATTTATAGCGATACTCTTATACGCCCTTATAATAAAGAAGATTATAAGGCAGAAAGAATCTTTGCAAAAGCACCGGATGGAGTTGAAATTCCAATAACCATTATTTACAAAAAGGGAATGAAACTGGATAGCAGCAATGCTTTATTCATGAACAGCTATGGTTCTTATGGAGCGGCTAATAGTGTAAGTTTTAGCGCGTCTGACCTTAGTTTTCTTGACAGGGGGTTCATAATTGCCACCGCCCATATAAGGGGCAGCAATGATTTGGGAAAACAGTGGCATGAAGATGGAAAAATGCTAAAAAAGAAAAACACCTTCACTGATTTTATAGCCTGTGCTGAACATTTAATCGAAAATGGTTACACTAGCAAAGAAAAACTTGCCATACAAGGGGCCAGCGCAGGGGGTTTACTAATGGGGGCTGTTGTGAACATGCGACCAGATCTTTTTAAATGTGTGATTGCAGGCGTTCCATTTGTAGATGTAATTAACACTATGCTTGATGCCTCTCTTCCGCTTACTACGGGAGAATATCAGGAATGGGGAAACCCAAATGACAGAGAATACTATGACTATATGATGTCTTACTCACCTTACGATAATGTTGAAGCCAAAAATTATCCCACAATGCTTGTTACAGCCGGTTATAATGATTCACAGGTAGCTTACTGGGAGCCTGCAAAGTGGGTGGCAAAATTAAGAGCAACTAAAACTGACAACAATCTGCTTCTTTTAAAAACAGCCATGGATGGCGGACACGGACGCACCTCGGGCAGGTATAACGGATTAAAAGAAGCTGCCTTTCAAATGGCCTTTGTAATGCATACGCTCGGCATTAAGGAAAATTACATTGCTGTTTCTGGAAAAGTTGTTGATTCAAATAATGAACTTATGCCTTTTGTAAATATATATGTGAATGGAACTACAAATGGGACTACTTCCAATGGAAACGGAGAGTTTTACATAGAAATAAAAGAAGGGCAGAATCAGGAACTGGTATTTCAAACTATAGGCTTTAAGAAACATATTGAAAAAATAGATATAAACTCAGAAGTCAAGAATCTTACTGTAAAGCTTGCTTCAGAAAACATAGAGCTCAGGCAGTTTGTTCTTTCAGCCAAAGCCAAGGATCCTGCTTATGCCATCATTAAAAGTACAATTGCGCAAAGAAAATACCATCTTGATCTTTCCAATAATTATTCAGTGGAAGTATATATTAAAGGATCAGACATTTTAAATGAAATCCCTGAAAAACTTCCTAAATTTTTACCAAAAGCTGAAATGCCAGATTCAAACAACCTTGGTCTGTTATACCTCACTGAATCTGCTGCAAGGTTTCATACACAGCAACCGGATAATTATAAAGAAGAAATGCTTTCATCAAAAGTTGCTGGCACTGCTAAAGGATACAGTTGGAACAGAGTTCAGGAAGTAATGTATAATTTTTACAAGAATAGAGTTCCTATTGGCTATTATTCAGACAAAGACTTTATTTCTCCTATTGCAGACGGGGCAATGGTGTTTTATAAATACCAATATGATGGTATGTTCATAGAGGATGAAAAAATGGTAAATAAAATCAAAGTTATTCCCAGAAATGTTGCCGATCCTTTGTTTCATGGGCATATTTATATTTTTGACAAAACCTGGAATATTCATAGCCTGGATCTTTTTGTTACTAAAGACGCTCAGATTATGTTTGTAGACACTTTGCAGATTATACAGGCTTATGCTCCGGTTAATGATAGTGTTTACATGCCCATGTCAATAAAATTGACTTCACAGATTAAGTTTTTAGGTTTTGATGTAACAGAAAGTTATTTGGGTTTTTTCTCCAATTATCAAATGAACAGGACCTTTCCCAAAAAGTTTTTCAACAATGAAATATTTAAAATTGAAAATGAAGCGAACAAAAAAGACAGTTCTTACTGGGTAGAAGCCCGACCTGTAATGCTTACCGAAGAAGAAGAAAAGCACTATATAAGCAAAGACAGTATATCTACTCTTCAAGGGTCAAAGCCATATCTTGATTCTCTTGATGCCAGAGGGAATAAAATTACTTTTGCCAAGCTTCTTTTGTCCGGATATTCCAATTACAGCAGGTATAAAAAAAGAAGAATTTCTATAAGTCCACTCCTTACTTCCTTAAGCTATAATACAGTTGAAGGCACAGTATTGTCTTATTCACTCAGATACAATAAAGGGCTTGAAAACAAAGGGAGTTACAGCATTGCACCAACCTTAAGGTACGGTTTTGATAGCGAAAATATTTATGGAAAAATTAGAGCAGTCAGGCGTTTCAATAATTTCAATTATTCTACCCTGGCCTTTGAAGGTGGGCATTATGTAAATCAGTTTAATCACCAGGAGCCTATAATGGAATTGTTTAATACTTTTTATACACTACTTGCTCAGCAGAATTACATGAAACTTTATGGAAGAACTTATTCTAGAGGTGTTTTTTCAAGAGAAATAATAAATGGACTTCATTTTACCACAGGCCTTGAATACAATAGGCGAAGGGCCCTTGTTAATTCAACCGATTTCACTCTTATTGACCGTCCTGATCAAAGTTTAACTTCTAATGATCCTCTTAATCCATTTAATGAAGCGCCTGCATTTTCTGATCACAATGCGTTAATAATGGACTTTACTTTAAGAATAAGGTTCAGGCAAAAGTATGAGACTTATCCTAATTACAAATACATTAAAGGTTCTCGATTCCCCGCTATCTATATACATTACAAAAAAGGAATAGAAGCATTAGGTTCTTCTGTGAATTTTGATTTTGCACAAATAGGGGTTGGAAAAGATGTGGATTTGGGTTATTGGGGAACTTCTTATTTTGATATTATCGGTGGTTCTTTTTTTAATACAAATCGGATGTCTTTTATTGATTTCAGGCACTTTAATGGCAACCAAACAATTTTTTTAAAAAACCACTCCGAGTCTTCTTTTTTGGATGGGGGCAGAAGCCAGATGGCAAATTTCAACAACCTACCTTATTACGCTTATAGCACCAATTCTAATTTCCTGGAACTGCATTATGAACATCGTTTCAAGGGATTTATACTAAATAAATTCCCTTTGATCAAAAAAGCCGGATTGGGTGAGGTTGCTGGAGCTAGCGCTATTTATACCAGCAGTGGAAGAGATTACCAGGAGGTTTATTTTGGATTAGATGGTATTGCAAGACTTTTTAGAATAGATTTTGTTGCTTCCTATGTAAGTGGTGAAAAACTAGTGCCACAAGTAAGGATAGGGATTAAAAGGTAAGTTTTGAAAGAGATTTTAAAGCAGCACTTATATAATTCGTAATAAAGACATCTAATTACAATTTATTTTTTTAGTGGTAATAATGCCATTATTGTCTAATATGCTTAGTATATAAATTCCACTTTTTAAATTATTTATATTTATAAAATTTCTGTTGTTAACTTTTTCTTCTAGCAATAATTTCCCAAGCATGTCATGTATTTTAATCTCGTTATTTATTACAGGATTCAATTCAATGTTAAAATTTCCATTAGAAGGATTAGGAAAGATCATTACATCTTCAGGAGATTGTTTTATTGAGGCTATAGAAGTAATATAATCGCAAGAGGGAGAAACATTGGAAGAATAATTAAATGTACTATCGGAATAACATCTAAAATAACCGGCTTCAATTAATTCATGCATTTCTAAGTCACATTCATCCATTTTTACAGGAAATAAATAGTCATAACTAAATTTTCGTTCCATAGGTCCTATCCTTTCTACAATTTTTGCAGACCAACCCCAATTTGGATTCGTATCAGTAAGATTAACCCAAATATATCTTAAATTTTCTCCGTTAATATTTATAGTCCCTATACTGTCTACTTTTACAGTACCAATAGTATCACAATTTTCATAATGTTTTATTTCTGGAACATTCCATGTGTCACCAACTTGAGCTGAAAAATCATAAAGAGTATAAAACTGGTTATGTTTGTAAATGTATATTTTATCAGCATCAGCATAAGTATATTCTGTTTCTAAAGTGTCAATACTAGTTGCTCCCCCTTGCCCAGGAAAGCCATTTTGTGAATATTTAGTTTTTATTAACTTTTTGCAAACTATAGAATTAATTGTTGTATCCCCTATTGATTCTATTTTAATATAACCATAGTAGGTATAAACACCAAAGCCATAATGCCAAGTAGCACCATTTGGAGCCCAATTTTGTGAATAAGAAATAAATGGAAGAGTCAGAATCAAAGTCAATAGTAGTTTTTTCATAGCCTCAATCATCGATATACAAAAATAATATTATTTAAATAGGTTATTCTTTATTCAAATATAGCGGATCTATGCTGGGATTAAAAGGTAGTATTTATTCATTTTTTTTATTACAAACCCTCTTTTTAGACAAAATTTTTACTGTTCAACTCTTTTAATACTCTCTGAATTAATACAGTACCTCAAACCTGAAGGTTCTGGCCCATCAGGAAATACATGGCCTAAATGGCAATCACAAACATTGCACATTACCTCAACCCTTTGCATTCCAAAACTTTCATCCAATTTATATTTAATTGCATTCTCTTTTATAGGCTGGGTAAAACTTGGCCAACCTGAGCTAGAAGTGAACTTTTCTGTTGAGTCAAAAAGTAGGCTTCCACAGCATATACAAGCATAAATGCCTGGTTCCTGAACTGCACAGTATTCTCCGGAAAAAGCAGGCTCCGTTCCCTTTCCCCTTGCAATATAATATTGCTCAGAAGTGAGTTGCTGTTTCCATTCTTCTTCTGTTTTTTCTACTCTTTTATCAGGCTCTGGGTTGCCATGCCTTGCATATTTAATTACATCAATCCACTTTATCATTTTCCTGAAAATTTATTTTCTGTTAATACTTCCTTAAAAAATGGGAACATCGAAAAATTCTTAAATTTAACGATTATTTTTTCAGGAGTAATTCTGTTGTTTTTAGGCATAAAAAATCCCGGCTATATTAAAAACCAGGATTTAAAATATATTTGGAATCTATTTACTGGCTTTTCTTTCAATCTCTCTTAAATTGTCCATTTTCTTGTTTTTCAAAAAGGTGTTGATGTCCTCAAAATGTTCTTTTATTCGTTTATTTCCGAACTCAAAAACCTTATCTGCTAAGCCATCAAGAAAGTCTCTGTCATGGGAAACCAGAATTAAAGTCCCTTCAAAAGCTTTGAGCGCATCCTTTAAAATATCTTTTGATTTTATATCCAAATGATTGGTAGGCTCATCCAGTATTAAAAGATTGACAGGCTGAAGCAGTAGTTTAATCATCGCCAGACGCGTTCTTTCTCCACCTGAGAGCACTTTTACCTTTTTCTCTATTGCATCCCCGCTGAACATAAAAGCACCCAGTAAATCCTTGATTTTTCCTCTTATATCTCCTTGTGCAATATCATCAATGGTTTGGAAAATGGTTAATTCAGGATCCAGCAATGCAGCTTGATTTTGGGCAAAATAACCTATCATGATGTTATGACCTCGCTCCAGAGAACCTTCATAATCAATTTCCCCCATAATGGCTTTAACCAGAGTGGATTTACCTTCTCCGTTTTTTCCAACAAAGGCTACCCTTTGTCCGCGTTCAATGGCAAAGGTGGCATCTTTAAAAACAACATGATCACCATATCTTTTGGTTAAGCCATCAGCAGTTACCGGATAATTACCGGAACGTGGAGCGGGTGGAAATTTTATATTAAGCTGAGATGTGTCCACCTCATCCACTTGTACAATTTCTATTTTTTCCAGTGTTTTAACACGAGATTGCACAGATAAAGTTTTAGAATAAACCCCTTTAAAACGGTCAATGAATTCCTGTATATCCGCTATTTGTTTTGCCTGGTCATCAAATTGTTTTTGCTGCTGCTCTCTACGCTCTTTACGCAATTGTAAATACTGGGAATAGGGAACTTTGTAATCGTAAATACGACCCATAGTTACCTCTATTGTTCTATTTGTTATATTATCCACAAAGGCCTTATCGTGAGAAATCACTATAACTCCTTTTGCGTTATTCACCAAAAATTCTTCCAGCCATTGAATGGACTCAATGTCCATGTGATTGGTAGGCTCATCTAAAAGGATCAAATCTGGTTTTTGTAAAAGGATTTTGGCAAGTTCAATTCTCATGCGCCAGCCACCACTAAATTCAGAAGTGGGGCGTGAAAAATCGGCTCTTACAAAACCCAGGCCCAGTAGTGTTTGTTCTACCTCTGCATCAAAATTTACTTCTTCAATAGAATAATACTGTTCGCTTAGTTCTGATACTTCTTCAATAATTTTCATGTATGCATCAGATTCATAATCTGTACGGGTTTCCAACTGATGATTTAATTCTGCTATTCTTGTTTTCATTCCAAGAATTTTAGAGAAAGCTTTTGAAGTTTCCTCAAATACAGTGAGTTCATCTTTGGTTAATAAATGCTGAGGCAGATAAGCAACCACAGCTTCTTTTGGAACAGAAACTTTACCTCGGGTAGGTTGAGCAACACCAGCAATTATTTTTAATAAAGTAGATTTTCCTGCTCCGTTTTTACCCATAAGGGCTATTCTGTCATTTTCATTGATATTGAAAGTAACATTACTGAAAAGGGCAGAACCATTAAATTCTACAGAAAGAGCGTCAACTGAAATCATAATATTTAAAAATTTAGGGGAGCGAAGATACATTTTTTAGTAGAATTTCTGGCTCCAAAAGGTATAGAGCGCTGAACTAATTAAAATATTGCCTGCATGTTAATGAATCTGCCTCGTTTGTATAGATAAACTCACCTATGAAGCCACCAAAAAGGCTTGTAGCTACTGAGGTTTTATAAAAGAAAAACTAAAAAGTAGAATATTAAACTTACAATGTAGCCTACAGAGATGTTGGTAAAATATTGTCCTGTATTGTAAGCATGTTTCCATATTCCGGGAGTATTTGCGAATATATAGTTAAAAGTAAGTAGTGTAATTATTGCCAGTATGAAAATTCCTGAAAGTATCTTATGTTTTTTTAGAAAGATCATTATTTTTATTAGGTCATGTTACATATTGTGGCTATGCAGTTTTGGTGGTGGTTTTTTGAATAAATTCCTTGTCAAACTTTTTGAATCTAATGAAGAAATATAATGTTCTTATTGTTAAAATTCCTAAAATAATTGATGCTCTTAATTAGGTGTTGGCGTTCAAAACTTTATGGTCTTTCTTGCAGGGCAGAGAATTGCTTTTCTTCCAGCAAATTTTGCTTCAGGTATTTACCATTTGAAAGTTAACAATAAGGACAAAAGCTACAACCTTAATTTTATTAAGCGATTAGAAAGAGCTGTTCGACCAAATCACTGAATTGTACTTACCAAGTGAAATACTTATGTTTTTTAATTTATCACAAACAATTCTTTCAATTCCTTGTTGCTCAGGTTTCCAATCCAGTTCTCACCGGTAGAAACGGTCATTTCGGCAAGTGCTTTTTTGCTTTGAATCATATCATTGATTTTTTCTTCAAAAGTGTTTTTGGTTATAAACCTATGCACCATCACGTTGCTTTTTTGCCCTATCCTATATGCCCTGTCTGTGGCTTGGGCTTCCACAGCCGGATTCCACCAAAGGTCATAATGAATTACATGGTTAGCAGCCGTGAGGTTCAAACCTGTGCCCGCAGCTTTTAGGGATAGAATAAATATTTTGTCGGCACGGTTGTTTTGGAAACGCTCTACCATGGCGCTGCGCTGTTTCATGGTGCAGCCTCCGTGATAAAACAGTGGTTCTTCATTATATCTTTCCGTTATAAAATGTTTCAGTAAATTGCCCATTTCGGTATATTGAGAAAAAATCAATACTTTCTCGCCACTTTCCGTAATGCTGTCCAGTTTATCGAACAACAAATCCATTTTGCCACTTAAAGAAGTATCAAGGATATTGTTTTTCAGGAATTGTGTGGGATGGTTGCAAATTTGCTTCAAGGCCATAATCATTTGCAAAACCAGTCCCTGGCGAACAAACATAGCTTTGCTGTCTATTGCTTCAATGCCTTCGATGTCCTCCATTGCTTTTTGCAACGTTTTCTCGTACAGGCTGGCTTGTTCTTTTGCTAAGGAGGAGTAACAGTCCATCTCAATTTTGTCGGGCAAATCAGAAATAATTGTTTTATCCGATTTTAACCTTCGCATCATAAAAGGGGCAGTAACTTTCTTTAGTTTTTCGGCAACTTCTATGTCATTGGATTGCTGAATGGGAATGCCATAAGAATCGTTGAATTCCTTTGCATTTCCCAGGAAACCCCGGTTGCTGTAATCCATTATGCTCCATAATTCGCTTAGCCTGTTTTCCACAGGTGTTCCGCTCATGGCAATAAAATGATTTGCCCCAATAGTTTTCAATGCTTTTGTTTGTTCGGTATTGCTGTTTTTTATGTTTTGTGCTTCATCAATAACCAGCGAATGCCATTTTTTCTTTTTCAGTTCTTTGGCATCACTTCGCACAATGCCGTAAGACGAAATCAGGATATCAAAATCGTCCGATTCCTCAAATCTTCTATTTGTTCCATGATAAATTTTGGTTTTCAGGCTCGGGGCAAATTTTTCAATTTCAGTTTGCCAGTTCATTAAAAGCCCTGTTGGCGCAACCACTAATGCTTTTTCTTTCTCGAGCAAGCCATCTTCCTTGTATTTTAGTAAAGTGGTGATAACCTGGAGTGTTTTGCCCAATCCCATATCGTCTGCAAGCACGGATCCAAAGCCAATTTTCGCATTGCGGTACATCCAGGAATATCCACGGTGCTGGTAGGGCCGCAGTTGTGCATTGATGGCTTTTGGCAATTCAACTTCTTTGAAGTTGGTCAATTCGGCAATCATGTCCCGTACTTCATCAGACAAGCCAATTTTCGTCCCTTGGTATTCGCCACTTAAAGCGGCACGGAGTATTTCGAAAGCAGAAAGTTCTTTGGTACTGGAAAAATGCTTATATATTTTTTCTAATTCCTGCTGGTTTACATAAATATACCTTGATTTATATTTTATCAATCCATCAGATTTTTTGAGCAGTTTCTTAAATTCCGCTTCATCCATTAGGTTATCTCCAATAGCTATCTGCCAATCAAAATCAAATAACTGGGCTAAATTTAAAAATGTTTTTCCCTCAGGTTTTTTCTTTATTTTAATACTTGATTTAGGCTTGAGGATTTCCTGCAATGATTTTGGCAATAAAATATCAATATCCAGCAGTTGGATAGCAGGAATCATTTGCATCAGAAAAGGCGTAAAAGTACCATTGTCCATAACAATCTCTTTTTCGCCCTCTGTATTGATATAATTATCCAAACCTTCAATGAAACTGCTCAACTGCATTAAGCTTTGAAGAATTTCGTAGCGGTTTTTGTCAAATTTATTTTTAGTTAAAACATCCTTTAAACTAAAAATATCATCCTTATTGTCCTTAATGTTAATGGTAAGCATAAAGTCATCATTAATGAGTTCCTGCACTACAATTTGGGGCTTATAATTGCCCTGGGTGAGATAATATTTTTGCAACCAAGCCATTACGCCACCACTTAGTCCTTCTTCTCCAGGCTGTTTGAAAGCATAATTTCTTTTTGAGAAAAATAAGTTTACAAACAAATCATCGCTTGGATGTTCTTCAAGAATAGCAATAATTTCCGTAAGGAATAGCGACAATAAATTTAAGGCCAGGCCTTTGTTTATTTCTTTTAATTTAGCTTTATCCTCCCACTGAAAAACATCGGGGGGAAGCATGTCCTGCAATTTTTCCACCAATAACCGAACATCCTTGCTCAACATGGCAGGCAACCAGCGAATGGCAAATTCCTTATTTTGCAATTGCACAATTTGAGGGACAATGGCTCCATTGGCCAATAAATGAACAGAAAAATGCAAAACCGTATGCAAAGAAGCGGTTGAAGGTTGATAATCGAAAGTTTTTGATGAATTGATCTGAGAAATTTGCCTCAGGAAATCCAGAAATGAAAACTGTGTGTCGTTTACAAAAACTTTGGATTTATATGCTTCATTGATGGTTATTTGGTTCCTGGCATGGTGGTTAATATTTTGTTCCTGCAGGCTGGCTTTGAGAAATAAATCTTCTAAAGAAATTTTCCCTTGCACCACTTTTTGGGCATTTTTAACGATTTTTTTAATTTTAACGCTGTATTTTTCCTTGAAATTTCCCGTTCCATGATAAAATGCTGGAAAATCAGAAAGCAAAGCCGTTAATGGTTCGTGAATAGGTGAAAGTTTTGAAAAAGATAATTTTTTATACGCATTTTCAGTGTCATAATGTGTTGCTTTTTTCTTCTTTGCATCAAAATATAAATCTGTGATTTTGGGGATTTCGGCAACTTTTTGGTTTACAAAAATACCCAGTTTGTTTAGTTCGGCAACCAGGTTCACATTATGTAAATCAAAGACCAGGAAAGGATTATTGTCAATTTCAGCACTCATCTTATAAACTACGGCAGCCAAATGCTTGCATGGCACGGCCCAATCCGGGCAGGAACATTGCATTTTAAAGTCTGTCCATTGTTTGGGAAAAACCTTTAGCCCCATTTCTTCGGCAATGGCCAAAACTTCTGGGTCAAGTTCCCGGTTGAGTAATTTAGAGATCACCGTAGGCCTTTTAGCCAGTTTCTGAATAAATTCACTTAGTACAGGGTCAAAAAACGGAGGCAAAATAATATCTACTTTATAAGGTGTAGGGCGGCTTCCAGCCACTTTTGCCGAAATTCTGTTTTCTTTAATGTCAATTTTTATAACTGAGCCTTTCCTGGCGTAGCTACTCCCTCGTGCCAGCCTGTTTTCGTAATCTATATTGCTCAATGCTTGGAGCCACTGTTCGCCCCACCAGGTTTTTCCAAAATTATTGCTCATTGTTCTGTGTAAATATTTATTCTAACTGATTGTTTTCTGTTTTTGCATATTATTCCCAATGATTTCACTTTTCTAACATTCCAACTATTTTTCCCTATAATTTCATTCATTATAGCAACAGTATTTTAATCACTGGGTTGGCCTTCCGGGAAAGCAATTTCTTTAAACCTTAAATCAAAGTAATGTTTTTAAAACGAAAATCAGGTAAAAATAAGGCTTCCCATTCTATTTTTATCAATTTTGATTAAAAATTTAGTGGTTAGCCTTAAAAGCGATAAACATTATTACTAACAGTGATAATGTTGTGATGATGATTTGCTTTTTCATGTTGATTTGTTTGTATTGGATGAATTTATTTTTTTGAATTACTGATTAATGACAATGCCGTTGGGTTTTGTGCCTACATTAATTGTTGTAGTTACTGCATGAGTAGCCACCTCAATTACTGAAACCGTGTTTGCTCCCTGGTTGGTAACATACGCTTTGCTGCCATCTGCATTAAAAGCAATAGCATGAGCATCTGCGCCTGTTATTATGTTGCCTTGCGTATTCCAATTAGTTCCGTCAAAGGTGTAATATACCACTTTTCCGTTTGTTGCATCAGAAACCCACAATTCAGCATTTGAAGAGTTGTAAGCTGCATACCCGGGTTTAAAATCAAGATTGATGGTGGCGGTAACGCTCATAGACGAAACCGTTATTTCAGAAATTGTCTTGCTCGTTTCATTGTCCACAAACATTTTACCATTACTTGCCGTCCATGCGCCAACAGGGTCTTGCCCAACGGTGAGCGTTGCATGTATCATTTTGTTGCTGGCATCAATAAGTGTTACTGTTCCGTCCATTGTATTGCAGGCAAAAGCCATTGAACCATCTGCCGAAAAAGTGATTTCTGAAAGTCCTGCACCAACATTGATGGTGTTTTGCAAAGTCCAGTCAGAAGTTTTGTATACCAGCACCTGGCTTTGAATGGTGTCCATTTGCCCAATCCAAAGTTCTGTTCCCGAAAGATTGAAAATTGCATTGTGTGGCATTTTGCTGAGTGCAATTTCTTTGTCAATCATTCCGGTAACGGCATCAATAATCTGAACCTTTAAGCCCTTGAGTGTGCCACCGTGTCCGGCATGACCACCACTTAAATCGGTGCCGGTGATAGCCACCGCCAATTTTGTTTTAGCAGGGTTGAGATAGATGTGGTGCGGATAGGTTGCGCCATTCAAGGAAATAGTTTCGCTAACGGTGTTCTCGGCAAGTTTGATAACCGAAATGTTATTGGAACTGCCGTTTACAATGTATGCTGCGGGATAGTCAATGTTGAACATATCCATGTCGGGGTCTTTCTTACAGGAAGAAATAGTAACGATAATAGCAAGAGCAGCGATAGCTGCTGTTGCAAAAATTGATGTTGTGATTTTCATTTTTACTGTTTTTGATTTTTAATAATGACCGAAACTGTTGCGCTGTTAAAAGCGCAACAAGCTGAAGCGCAAAGGCGAATCGGCTCTGGTACAAAAACAAAAAATCAAATTCGTAAAACGCAATGGCGGATGTAAAACGGTTGCTTTAAGTCATCTGGTGGGTGCGTGCTATGGTCAAATTCAGTTAAACAAAACGGAGAATGGTAGTCAAAAGTCAGATTATTTAAAAGTGCAGGTTGAAAGTTCGTAACCTTCATGCTGTAGTAGAAAACCTGTTGCTTTTTTTGCTGCTCGTCATCAAATTTGATGGTAGTTGTTTTGTCTTTGCAACAGTCCTTAGCCATTTTCTTGCTGCCGAACGGACACTTGTGTTTAGTGTCAAATGGGTTGATTGAAACAGATGCGATTTTACCACCGCAATAATGAGCCGATATTGTTACCCCAATAGCGGGTATCAGGTAAAGTAACATAAAGAGTATGGCGGTTAATCTTTTCATTCTGTCACTAAAGCGTGAGGACAAAGATATGATTTAATTATCATTCTTAACTTACCGTCCCGATCCGGATAAAGGTAGCAACTCCACTTTTTTTATTAAGGTCGTTAATTTACATTATTAAGTCGGTGCATTGTCAAAAAAAACCGCTCTTGGGGTTTTACTTAGGGCATAATTGAGCAACCTCTGTGAAATAAAAGAAACTATGCCATCTATAATATGAAGTTCAGCGTAATGAGGAATCAATATCGGGGTGCAGAAGTGTCATTTATAATCGAACTCAGGTTATTTCCTTTTATATGGCCTTATAATCAAGCGTAAATCCTGATCAAAAGAAATATAATTCCAGAACCAGTCAAAAAGTACTACTACTCTGTTTCGGAATCCAACTATTGACATCAAATGCACGAACATCCATACAAACCAGGCAAAAATGCCCTGGAATCTAAATCCGGGCATATCTACCACTGCTTTATTTCTTCCTATAGTTGCCATACTTCCCTTGTTCTTATAACTAAAGGGAATAAGCTGAGAATTTTTATTAATCCGATAAAAATGCTTAGCCAAAAATTTAGCCTGCTGTATGGCAACCGGAGCTACCATTGGATGTCCTGTAGGATAATTTTCCTCTTCCATAAAAGCAAGGTCGCCAATGGCGTATATATTTTCGAAACCTTCAAGCTTACAATGTCTGTTAACTTTTATCCGGTTTGCTTTAGCTAAAAGTTGTGCAGGAAGACCTTCAGGCAAACTTCCGTGTACCCCTGCAGCCCATATAAGCGTTTTGGCGGATAAAGTTTTATCAGTATTTAAAAACACCTTTTTTCCATCAAAATCTTTAACACTAGAAGAAAGTAAAACATTTATTCCAAATTTTTCAAGATACTCCAGAGCTTTTGCAGAGGCTTGTTTTGACATACCCGAAACCAGTCTGTTTCCAGCCTCTATTAAATACACCTGCATCATTGAAATATTTAATTCAGGATAGTCAAGGGGGAAAATGTTGTTTTTCAATTCTCCCAAAGCTCCTGCCATTTCAACTCCTGTGGGCCCTCCACCTACGATTACTATATTTATTTGTTCATTTAACAGTAACTGATCTTTGAGTTGCAGGGCTTCCTCGAAGTTCTGTAAAATGATACTTCTAAGATCAAGGGCTTGAGGAATTGTTTTCATTGGGAAGGCATTTTTTTTAACTCCTTCCAGCCCATAAAAATTAGTTTTGCTTCCTGTAGCTAAAACAAGAACATCAAATTTCAAAATACCTAAGTCCGTAGTTATTAGATTGTTTTCTGTGTCTATTTTTTCTATTTCAGCTAATCTAAAATAGAAGTTGGGATACTTTTTAAAAAGTTTCCTGAAGGGGTAAGCAATTGAATCCGGCTCTAATCCTCCAGTTGCTACCTGGTATAAAAGGGGTTGAAAAGTATGGTAATTGTGACGGTCAATTAAAACAACTTCATAATTCTGCCCTCTTAAATCTTTACAAAGCTGCAGTCCTCCAAAACCGCCTCCGGCAATAACAATTCTTTTTAATTTACTTTTTGCAAGTAACAAGGGCAATTCATTGTCAATCATTTTGTATTAATCTAAAAGAGTTAAAAAAGATGATTTTAAATGTAAGGATTTATTATAAACTCTCTACTGATTATAATTTTGTAAGCGCGATTACTTTCGTGGAAGTATAGTAAACAACTAAGTTTAAATAATCAGGTAAGATCAAAAAACAGAGTTGCCATTCCAAAATAAATCAATAAACCTGTAATGTCAACAACAGTTGTAATTGCAGGACTGGCAGCTACCGCAGGGTCACCTCCGAAGCGTTTAAC
>JALYPI010000280.1 GCA_030856445.1 Bacteroidota bacterium | reverse complement strand
ACCAACTGGTGAATTTTGAAGGCAATGTCCCTAATGAAGTAACTATTGAAGATAAAAGCCTATTAGAACAAGTAAAGCTTATCCAGGAACTGGAAACGGAAGAAAAAAATATGGTTTTTAAAATGATCGATACTTTCCTGACCCAAAAGAAATTTAAGGATTTCTTTCAGAAAAATGCTGCCGCTCTGTAAAACAAAAAAAGGAAAGGAATAAACCCTTTCCTAATGCTTGGCCTGGTAATATGTCACGAAGCCCTTACACACTTTCCTGGCTTCAGCTTCGCGCCTACTGGGGGTCTAATCGAGGGTGATAACATCTAAAAATTTCTCAGTGCCATTCCTGTATAGAACGTACTGAAACTTATCTTTACATAAACTGAAATAACACAACTTTTCTATTTTAGCACTTTTAGAAATGTTGAATTTGCAATTTCTTTAATAAGATTTATTCCTCTTTTATCCAACAGTTTTATGTTTTCAGAATGGAAAGTTAACTCATTTAGATTCATAGAGGCAAAAACACTATATTCCTCTTGCCATTTTATAACCTTAATCCATATATCATTTGTTATTCCCAAATCCTCTCTATCCAAAGGTTCAGCAGTTTCATGTATTCTAAAAGGATCAAAAACTTCTCCACTTAATACTATCGTCATATTTTTTTATTTTATTGTATATGAGGTATTGTGAAATATTCAGTCAAAATACTTTTCTGTTCCATCTTTATAGAGTACATATTCCAATTTATCTTTTCCTACACTGTAATAGTAATATTTTTGAGGATTCTTATATTGAAAGGCAATTTGTTTTAATAAATTTATTCCTTCTTTATCTAATTCTTCTAATGAGTTTCTAATATTTATATTTTCTATATTAGGAAGGGCTGTATATGGTTCATAAGCTTTCACCCAGTGATTAATTAAATTCTCAAGATTGGCAGAAATATTAATAAAATTGTATGGTAATTCAATATCTTGCTCATAATCCCAAAGACCACTTGATTCTACTTCTGCACTTAACATTAGTATCATATTACATTGGTTTAATAAAGTTATGAATTACACCTCCATCAGGCCTAATGCCTAATTGAAATTGCGCTTTATTGGCATTAAAAAGACCCTCAGAGGATATACGCCAAGTACCATTGGCGGAATTCCAATTTAATCTTCCTCTCATAATTACGTCTTTATAAGTAGTTTTAGGCCATAATTTATGATTAGGTCGTGCATAATAACCTGGAGCACGTGGAAAATGGAGTTCTTTTAACAAACTACTTCTATCTAAATTATATCTCGGATTAAATGTAAAGTTAGAAGGGGAAGGAAGAGAAGGCTTCATAGCTCCACCTAATGCAAACACGGTTAATTGAGCAGCCATTATATGACCACCTAACATTAGTCCTGATGCTTTATGTGCCTGATCCTTTTTGTAGCTGTCTGTAGTTCTATACCAAGAATCAAAAGAAGCCTCATATCCAGAATTTTTAGGTAAACCAAAATCGGCATTCCAATTCTCCAAGGATTTTTTCTGCCAATCTGAAGCTTCAGAATGTGTAGTATTTTGGGGTAAATTGTAATCTTTTTTATATTGCTCAAATGAGCCACCATAAGAAGATTGTGATCCTTCTGAACTTCCCCCATTAGAAGCGGATCCCCCTCCATTTGAATCATTTAGATAACAATTGCATTCATCATTAAAGGTCTGAGATGAATTTCCGTTTTTTCTTTTATTATCATCATCACTATAAGTAGTTCCTTCACCCTCAGATTTACCTTTTTCTTTAGAATCTTTACTATCTAATCCTGAAGGGTCAATAAAATATATAGGGTTATTACTAAATGTTGCATAAGAACTTTCCCATGATTTATCAATAGGATCAACATTCCATCTACGACCTAAACGACTATCATACTGCCAAAACTCAGCAGTATAGGAGTTTCCATTACCTGATATTTCATCGTCTTTTTCTTGAGAGTTGAACCCGTATTTCCGGGAAAGAGTGGCATTTTTCCGTCATTAGTTCTCCTTTTGTCCTGATTTGGTCGCATTTCGATATTAACTTTTTCATCAACTTTGCCTGGTAAACAACCAAGCGTAAAGAAACAAACAAAAACTCTCCCTGTAGAGCCTTTGAGCTGATATGATTTTACTGCAACACAATCAATAAATCAAAGAACTTTATTCTTAATCTTCTTTTGCTCCAGTAAGTAATTATTATTAAACTGATTTTATATCATTTACTCTTGTTTTTATAATAAACTTAAATTCAGCAATTTACGATATATCGTAACTTCTTTTTCAAGTGTTTCTCGGAATTTGCGGAGCAGACTATTAAATCACAATATTATTCCCCTTTAAAAAAACCGCCCAAGCTGTTAAGCCTGGGCGGTTATCTAAAAAGTTAAATTCGGCAGGATGCCGGGGTATTTCAGACGTAGGCAGAGCCTACGCCTAACGGGGGTTTACCTACTATAATTTGTCAAGATATATTAAATAAGTTTTTTCTTCTTGAGGCTCAAAAACTAGCACATCATTACCTAACAAACTTTCTTTAGGTATTGTTATTTTAAGAATATATTTGCTATATGTGCTTTCAACGTCTCTACTAGGAGCTATTTTTTCTTCATCACAAAAACTAACCGACAATTGACTTTTACATCTAATAATCAAATGGTTGTTAGAATTAATAATTAGTGGAATAATTGGACGTTTTCCATGTGTGTAATAGTAATATTCTAATATTAAATTATCTAATCCATCCCTTTCAAAATAAAGGCTGTCTTCGCTATCTGCTTTATTCCTATATATATATAAATCTTCTTCACTTTTCATTTCTATATCTAATAAAGAGTAATCAAGAGGATTATTTTGGACTAAATGGTTGTATTCTCTAGTATCCTTGTAAATATGAAAAGAATTATTTAAATATTCTGTAGTTTTTTTTATATCAATTAATTCATGAACTTTTTCGCATTTATTCTTACAAGAGTAAATCAATGATATGAAAAACAAGAAAATGAATGCTTGATTGAAACGTTGCCTAATCATATTTGAAAACCATTAAGGTGATTATAATTAAAATTATCTATTATATTCTGGTATTTTATTTCCGTTATTCTCTCTCTATAAAATTCTCGGTTCACTTTTTTTAGATTTATCTGGCTTTGCCTTGTCCTTTTCAGCTGGTTTTGCCTTGTCCGTAGCATTGCCCTCCTTAGTAAATTCTAAAGTATTAACAAAGAATGGATTAGTTTTATTAATTATTAAATTATGATTAATATCTAGGGTTCCATTATTAGTAATCTGTTTAAATCCATCGCCTTCATTAATATATTCTTCTTTTATAACTTTTACATCATATTTAGGTTTCATATTATCACCATCTTTCTTATAACTTACAACTGATGTAGAAGCATATAACTTAAAGTCTCCACCAAGTTTACTTTCTATAAAATTATAAATTAAAGTGTTAAATTGTTCATGGTTTGCAATACAACAAACTCCTAAGCTAATAGTAGGATTTGAACCAAGATACCTTAATATTTCTCCAAATGCTTGTATCCGAGAGAACTTCTCCAAATTACTTGCATAATTGGTATTAGTATATTGTTGTAAAATTTTTGAATTCAGTTGAGTACGACCAGGCCCATCAACGATAGCTGCAAAATCAGAAATTCCTCCTCCATGAGTCCCTAACAAAAAATTATCAAAATTACCTTTATCTAATCCTTTATTAGTCATAGCCTGTAATGCGGCTTCTAAAGAATTTGCACGTACAACAGTCCAATCTCCTTCTTGAAGGACACTTGAGTTATCCCAATTTCCAATTATTATCATTAAATTGGCATCAAATGGATAATTTCCATCATTATCGATAAACCTTATCGGATTATTTAAGGCAAAGTTATAAGGAGAAATTCCAGGAAACGTACTTTCATAAGCATCCGTGCTCAAAAATCTTCCAATCCTCGGATCATAAATCCTCGCCCCAAAATCATAGCTGTTTCCCGCCCCCTTCACCTCGTCATCCTTCTCCTTCCCATTGAAGGCGTAACGGTACGCATCATCATTTTTTCTCTTCCTTCTTACTTATCTATTAGTTTTATAATTAGATAAATAGAAATGTCTTAATGATTCTCCTGAAATTATAATGAACCCCCAGAGAAAAAATGCTTTGGCTTCAAATCTCGGCACAATTAAATACAAAATAAATATTGTAAAAAGTAGAATTAAAGAAACTATTCCATTGTATTTCAGTAAATATTTTTTCCATATCTGAACTTGTTGTCGAAAAACAATAAATAACAATAATTCTATGCTAAACGAATATGCAACAATTATAAGGGAAGCAGTAGCAGCATAAGCAATACTATTATACCACATAATATCTAGTACAGAATCATTATTTAAAATATCAACTAAAATGCTACTTGATAATATAATTACAAAGTATATCAAAAAGCTCTTTATAGTTCTTTCTATCATATTATATTATATTTTATTAGCTTATTTGGGTGTTATTGTAACTCTAGATTTACTGAGCTGTTTATAAATATCAATGCCTCTTTGTATTGAAAAACTATCTTTACCTTCATCTAATCCCGATTTAGTCAGTTGATTAATATGAGAACCAAAGGTTAACCAATTATCAGAAAAGCCAAAAGCCTTTCCAACTGCACCATACAAGATATTCCCGTAATCATCATACCTTACCAAAGTACCTTTATACCACGACCATTCACCAACCCTTTTAGGGTGAAATCTATTTTGTTTTATATCAAAAGGAGCATTGTCAGTTACCATTTCTTGGAAGTATTTATTTTTTTCAAACACCAGATCTATCCCAATAGCAGTTTTTTCCTGTCCAAATTCTTCTTCTTTAATTTCCCAAAAGATTACTGAATTATTGAGAACTTGATCAAATTCAGATGTATGATCCGGTAATTTTGACCATATTACAGGTTCTCCTTTCTTACTTGGAGAACCTCCAGACTTACCACTAATATCTAAAGAATGAAAGAGCTGTTCACTCTTTTTCCAAGCTTTATTAGATTCTTTTTTCTTTTCAGTCATAAATATGACATCTTCTCCTCCTGTCTTCATTCCTAGCTGTTTCCCTGTTGCACTATTAACTAACATAGTATCAGCTCCCAACGGATCAATAAACCAAATAGGATTATTAGAATAACCTACATACGGAGATTCATTATCCTTGGGTAGAGGATCAAGACTTAACCATCTTCCAATTCTTGAATCAAACTGTCTAAACTCTGTCGTATATGAATTTCCAGTCCCTTTCACCTCGTCATCTTTTTCAAACCCATTGAAGGCGTAGCGATAAGGGTTAACAAAGCTGGAATACCTCAATGGATTTCTATGCGCACCCTCAGTAGAATCAGTGTATATATATGCCTTTTTCAAAACTGAGAGTATTAGGGTTTGATTGAGAAACAAATATAGAAAAAAGTCCCAATAAGTCCTTTTTTAAGCAATTACTTCTGAGTGTAAGGGATGTTATATCTTTTTTAGGGAAATGAATGTAAGCTTTTTATTTGACCCACTTTTATTCAAAAAACCGTTTTTTAAATGAAAAAGGACTGGGTTACAAACTTTTTCTAAAAGCTTGGCCTGGTACTATGTCACGAAGCCCTCACACGCCTTTGGCTTCAGCTTCGCGCCTACTGGGTTCAGCAGGGGTTAGCAATACCGAAATCAAGGTAAACCTCTAATACTCTCAT
>JALYPI010000275.1 GCA_030856445.1 Bacteroidota bacterium | reverse complement strand
ATAAATACCTTAGTCCTGAAACTTTGGGTAAAGACAGGCTGGCTGCAGTGGCTGGCGCATCCCTTGTTTTTCCTAATGTGAATGTTTTGGTAATAGATGCGGGAACATGCATCAAATACGATTTCATAAACAATAAAAGCGAATACCTGGGAGGAGGGATTTCCCCCGGCATCAAAATGCGTTATGCAGCATTGAATAATTTTACTCAAAAGCTTCCTCTTCTTGAACCGATAAAAGAAGTTACCTTGCTTTCAGGCAACACAACAATTTCTTCCATCCATTCTGGAGTTCAACTTGGAGCATTGTCCGAAGTAAAAGAGATTATTAATTTGTATCTTGAAAAATATATAAAAATTACAGTAATTTTAACTGGAGGAGATATGGAATTTTTTAAGCCTGTTATGTCAGGAAAAAATAACATCTTTGCAGATTCTTTTTTAATCCATAAAGGACTGAATCATATTTTATCATATAATGCAGCAAAATAAAAATAAAATCACATTTTCATTATTCTCCTCTTTTAATGGCTTTTTTTTTATAGCCCTTGTGTTAGTTGGTTTTAAACTTGATGCACAGGTTACTTCCTCTCCTTATTCTCGATATGGAGTTGGTGATTTAAACAGAGGTACATTCAGTCAGAATTTTTCTTTAGGAAATACTTCCATTGGATTAAGAAATCCTGGGTTTATTAACATTGGAAACCCGGCCAGCTATTCCTCCTTTGATTTAACAGTTTTTGAAGTTGGTTTAAATAGCAATGTTTCAATGTTTACTTCTGATACTTCATCTTTTACCAGTTACCATGCTTCATTTGCTTATTTAGGATTCGGTTTGCCAATTACTCCCTGGTGGGGAATGAGCTTTGGAGTTCTTCCTTTTTCTAGTATAGGTTATAATATCATACATGAAAGGGAAATTGAAAATATAGGTTTAATCACTGAACGATACCAGGGATCAGGTGGCGTGAATAAAGTCTTTTGGGGAAATGGCTTAAGTTACAGGAAATTCTCAGCGGGGTTTAACGCCTCCTATTTATTTGGAACCCTTACTAAAGAACGTAGAATAATATTCGACCCGGTTATTCCTTTTAATACTGTTGCTATCAATGAAACTTCTGTAAGTGATTTTGTTTTTGATACCGGTATTCAATTCAGAGATAGTCTTTCAGAAAAATGGGTTATTAATTTGGGTGCGGTATATGGATTTAGGTCACTCACTAATGCTACCCGCCAGGAATTTGTCGCAACTTATGAATCCCTACCTGTAGGTGATCAGATAAAGGATACAGTGGTTTTTGAAAACGTAAGAGGCAACATTGTATTACCTCAGTCATTTGGAGCGGGTTTTTCTCTTGAATCCAGCCGATTGTTAATTGCAGGTGATTGGAAATATGCTCAATGGGCAGATTTTAGGAATTTCGGCAGATCGGATTCCTTGGTTAATAATTCAGAATTTACGTTTGGCGCTCAATTTACCCCGGATAAAGATGCAGTTGTTTCTTTCTGGAAAAGAGTGCAATACAGAGCTGGAGCAAGGTATAATACGGGTTACTTGCAGATTAATAATCAGCAAATTTCTGAGTATGGCATAACATTTGGAGCAGGCCTTCCGTTAAGAAGGGCTAGAACAACAGTTAATGTTGGGTTTGAAATAGGTCAAAGAGGAACAACAAGAGAAGGCTTGATTCGCGAGCAATACATTAATTTTAACTTCGGAATGGCCATTAATGACAAGTGGTTTATCCAACGCAAATATGATTAGTATTAAAAAAATCAAATTTATAATGAAAAAGAATATAACAAAGTTTAGCCTGGCACTTATTACAGCTGCATTGTTTTTTACAAATGTCTCATTCGCTCAAACTGATGGAAAATACGGTCAGGACAGTGCCAATTGTGTTATGAACATCTCGCTTTACCGTGAATTTTACAAACAAAGAAATTATAAGGATGCAACTCCTTACTGGAGATGGGTTTTGTTAAACTGCCCCGCATCTACAGAATATATGTATGCCGATGGGCTTACCCTTGTTAAGGTAATGTTACAGGGAGAAAAAGACAAAGCCAAATTTAATGCCTTGTTGGATACCTTAATGATGGTTTATGACCAGCGTATTGTTTATTTTGGAAAAGAAGGTTATGTGCTTGGACGAAAAGCGGTTGATATGTCCAAAATGATGCCTCATAAAATTGATGAAACCTATAAAACTTTACAAAAAGTTTATGAACTGGAAAAAAATAAAATGGAAGCAGCTCCTGCTGATGCTTATTTTCAAACCGCTTTAGAATTATACAAAAATGAAAAGATTTCTAAAGATGAGGTTTTGATAGTTTATGAAATATTAACAGACATTTTAAATGAGAATCTGTTGGCTAATCCAAATGATGAATCATATCTTCAATTACAGGATAACATTGATGCTAGATTTGAGACAATTGCAGATTGTCCTTCTTTAATTGGCTTGTATAGCCCTAAATTTAAAGCCAACCCGAATGATGTTGATCTATTGAAAAAAATCACTCGAATGTTGGATAAAAAAGATTGTGCAGCTGATCAATTATATCTGGAAGCAGTAATAAATCTTGATAAACTTGAACCTTCGGCCAATTCAAAAGCTAAAATTGCAAAAATGAATTTAGCCAAAGGAAGCTTTAATGAGGCAGTTAAATTTTACAACCAGGCCATTGATTTAGAAAATGACAACAATCAAAAAGCCCAATATTACTATGAGTTAGCTATAGTTAATGTAAAAATGGGGCAGTATAGTTCAGCAAGAGCAAATGCTCAAAAGGCCATAGGACTAAGACCAGGTTGGGGAAAACCATATATCGTTATCGGGGATGCCTATGTTTCAAGTGCAAAGGATTGTGGCGAAACTGAATTTTTTCAAAGCACGGTTTATTGGATAGGTGTGGATAAATACAACCAGGCAAAATCTATTGATCCATCGAGTGCAAAAGATGCCAATGCCAGAATTGCTACCTATTCCAAATATTTTCCAATGAAAACTGATATTTTCTTCAATAATCTGAAAGAAGGAGAATCCTATACTGTAGGTTGTTGGATAAATGAATCTACGAAAATCAGGGCAAGAGATTGATTCTATCTTATTCTATAAAAAAATACATTTATTTCATCCCGGTGATTATTTTCTCCGGGATGATTTTTAGTTGTGAAAACAATAAAGAATTAGTAAAAGACCTGGCTAACGAAAAAAAAGTATTGCCAGCAGAGTCTGCCACAGATATTGAAATTATATACAGTGATAGGGGAGTGGTACGAATGAAATTAAATGCACCAGTTCTGGAACGTTACCTGGGAGATAACCCGTATGTAGAATTCCCCGAAGGAATTCAAGTGGTTTTTTTTGATTCTCTTAAACAACCCGAGTCTAAATTAACTGCAAATTACGCCATTAACCGAGAATCAGAAAAAATAATGGAAGCCAAAAGAGATGTGGTTGTGATTAATGAAAAAGGAGAAGTTTTAAATACTGAACATTTAATATGGAATGAGGAAAAGGCGAGCATATATACAGAAGAATTTGTGAAAATAACAACGGCAGATGAAATTATTATGGGTAAAGGAATGGAAGCTGATCAACAATTTACAAAGTATAAAATAAAGAATATAACGGGTACTATAAATATTAAAAGCGATGAAGATAATACGAATCCTTGAGTTGGCCTGGCTCGTAATTGCAATTGCAGGAGCAGTTTTAGGAACATATAAATTTAGCACTGAAGGTTGGGATGAGGCTGTATATTTTTATATCTTTACCATTGTTGCTGCTGTTTTTTATTACATCAGAAGACGACAAAGAATAAAAATGGGCCAGGATAATAGTCCTGCTGAATAAGAAATGAAATTAAACTTTACAGTGTGCTATGGATAGTTGGTTAATCATTGCCATTTCCTTAGCTTTTTCTGCTTTTTTTTCAGGTATTGAAATTGCTTTCATATCTGCCAATAAACTGCGTATTGAACTTGAAAGCAAGCAGGATGTAATTACTTCTAAAATAATTTCTACTTTTTTTCTTTCCAATCCTTCTCGTTTTATAGGAACTATGCTGGTTGGTAATAACATTGCATTAGTTATTTATGGTATTACCATGGCTAATTTACTTGAGCCTTCAATTAAGCACTATTTCACTACTGAACTTGCAGTTTTAATTACCCAAACCGTTATTTCAACTTTATTAATTCTTGTAACGGCTGAATTTATTCCCAAAGCACTATTTCGAATTAATCCCAATAAAATTCTTGGTTTTTTTGCCATTATAGTAATGATTCTTCACTTTTTACTTTATCCCATCGTGTTTTTAACTGTTGGTATCTCCGAATTTCTTTTAAAGAATATTTTTAGAGTAAATTTAGTGCAAGGGAAAGTGGTTTTTGGCCGTGTTGATCTTGATAATTACATCAAAGGGATTTCCTCCCAGGATAATGAGAAAAAAGAACGAGACCATGAAATCCAGATTTTTCAGAATGCCCTTGATTTTTCCAGTCGTAAAGTACGCGACAGTATGATTCCACGAACTGAAATTGAAGCTCTTGATGTTGAAGCTGATGTGGAGGAGTTGAAACAGAAATTCATAGAAACAGGATTATCTAAAATACTTATCTATAAAGATACTGTAGATGAAATAATAGGTTATGTTCACTCCTATGAAATGTTTAGAAAACCCAATACTATTAAGTCAGTTTTATTACCTGTTTTAATAGTTCCGGAAACTATGCCTGCACAGGAAGCACTAAGTCTTTTCATACAACAAAGAAAAAGCATAGCCGTTGTAGTAGATGAGTTTGGCGGTACTGCAGGAATGCTTACTACTGAAGATGTTATGGAAGAGATTTTTGGAGAAATCGAAGATGAACATGATACGGAAGAACTGGAAGAAATAAAAATTTCTGATACTGAATATTCCTTTGCTGCTCGTTTGGAAATAGATTATTTGAATGACAAATATGACCTTGATTTACCTGTTTCTGATGAGTATGAAACACTTGCAGGTTTAATTATTACCCAATATGGAGGTATACCCGAACAGGGAGAGGAAGTTAAAGTGAGTGATTTTTTATTTATTATAAAAGAAGTAGGTGAAACACGTGTGGAAAAAGTAAAAATGCATATTTTAGATCATGTTCGTTAATTTTCACTCATTTTTATTAAAAATTAAGAGAACAAAGCAGTGATTTTCATGCTTGCTTTTAAATTCGATAACTTCAAAATAATTTTAAATACTCAAATAGCTATGTTTTTTATAAAATTGATGAATAATTTACATAATATCTTTTAAAGTTCAGCGTATTAGTTTTAAATATCATTTTACAGTTGTATATTCGCAACCCAATTAAAAAAAATAAAGATGTCAGTTTTAAATACTATTAGAGAAAAATCAACATTACTCCTTATTATTATTGGAGGCGCCCTTGTGGCATTTATCCTTGGTGATATCCTTAGTTCCGGAGATCGCCTTTTTTCCAGCAGGAGTAATGATATAGGTGAAGTTGCCGGTTATACTATTACTGCTCAGGATTTTGAAAATAGAGTTCAGAAAATGGAGGAAAACTACAGGCTTAATACCAACGGAGCCGCTATTGATGAAGCTACAAGAGAAACCCTAAGGCAGCAGGTTTGGACGCAAGTTCTAAACGAAAAAATCATGGATGAGGAATATAAAGAACTTGGTCTTAAAGTTACTTCCCAGGAACTATATGAAATGGTTGCCGGTTCCGAACCTCACCAAACTGTACAAAAAGCCTTTTCAAATCCTAATACCGGAGAATTTGACCCTAACAGAGTAATGGGTTTCTTAAAATCCATGGATGAAGATCCTACAGGTGCTACAAAAGTAAGATGGCTTGAATTTGAAAGAGGCATCAAGCAAGAAAGAATGAGTGAGAAATATAACGATTTGATAAAAAAAGGTTTATATGTGCCTTCTAAACTTGCAAGTCATGAGTATTTTGCAAAGCAAAAAAACGCTTCATTGCAATATGTTGTAAAAAGATATTCTGAAATTCCTGATTCAGCAATCACATTTAATGATGCAGATTTAAAAAAATACCATAGTGAACATAAAAATGAATTTGAACAGGAAAAATCAAGAAAAGTTGAATTCGTAGTATTTGATGTAATCGCATCTAAGGAAGATGTTGCCAAAGCAGAAAAAGCAATTTTGGAGTTAAAAGAAGAGTTTGCTGCTACCACTGATGATTCTTCCTTTATAAAAACATATTCTGATGGAGGATTACAAATAGAAATTTTAGCTGAGAATGAATTGCCTGCAGATTATGCAGAGCTATTTACTGCCGAAAAGGGTTCAATTAAAGGTCCATTCAGAGATGGAGAGTCTTTTAAAATTGCAAAAGTTATCGATCAATTAATGGTTCCTGATTCAGTTCGTGCACGCCATATTTTAATTCCAGTTGCAGAAGGAGCTAGTGCTGATGCAGCAATGGCAAAAGCAGATTCATTAAAAAAAGTAATTAATGGTGGAAAGAAATTCGCTGAAATGGCTGAAAAGCATTCAGAAGATTTCGGATCTGCTGCCAAAGGAGGAGATTTAGATTGGTTTACTGAAGGAACAATGGTTAAACCATTTAATGATGCTGTTTTTCAGGGCAAAAAAGGAGATATGCCTATTGTTGTTTCTCAATTTGGTGTTCACTTAATTGAAATTACAGGAAGGTCAGCCGAGACTAAGAAAGTAAAATTTGCTTTCATAGAAAAAAACATAGAGCCAAGTTCAAATACATTCCAGGATGTTTATATAGCTGCAAGTGAATTTGCAAATAAAAATAAAACCTTGGAAGCTTTTAATAAAACGGTTACTGAAAAAGGCCTTAGCAAAAGAATCGCTGACAATGTTAAACCTGGAGACAGAACCATATCTGGTTTGTCTCAATCAAGAGAGCTTGTTAGATGGGCCTTTAAAGAGAATCAAGGTGCTGTATCAAAGCCTTTTGAATTCGAAGACAAATTTGTTGTTGCTTCAATAGCTGAAGTAAGAGAAGAGGGCATTGCTACCTTAGACCAAGTAAAAGAACAAGTTGAAAAGGCAGTAATTAAAGAAAAGAAAGCTGAAAAGTTTATTCAGGAATTAAATTCGGCTATGGCTTCGGCAAAAACTATTGAAGAATTAGCTTCAAAAGTAAATTCAAAAGCAGAAACTGTAGATAATATTAATTTTTCTTCTTTTTCAATTCCTGGGATTGGACGTGAACCTAAAATAGTTGGAACTGCATTTGGAGCTTCAAAAGATAAATTATCAGCTCCTGTTAAAGGTGAAACAGGTGTATTTGTAATCAAGGTAGCTAGCGTTAACGAACCTGCTGCAATTACTAATTATTCAGAACAGAAAAACAGGCTTACTAGTAATCTTACAAACAGAGTTGCTTACGAAGTTTTTGAAGCCTTAAAAGATAAAGCTGATGTAACTGATAACAGATACCAGTTTTATTAAAAAATAACTCAGTTAAAAGCTGGGGAAGAAAAATAATATAAAATAAGAAAAGCACCATTTATGGTGCTTTTCTTATTTATGACTTCTACATCATTCTTTGCGTGCTTTGGCATTTGCGAGAATTCATCTTGCATAGTTACTACTAACCATAGGTCAACATAATTCCAACATCATTCTTTGCGAGCTTTGCACCTTTGCGAGAATTTATCATATTGCATCCTTATTCTTTGCGGGCTTTGCGCCTTTGCGAGAATTTATATTACATTAGTTACTGCCAAACATATGTCAAACTATTATCAACATTAATCTTAGCGCCTTTGCGAGAACCCATATTGCATTAGTCCCCTAGCAAACATACATCCACTTATTAAGAAATTATTCTTTGCGAGCTTTGCGCCTTTGCGAGAATTTATATATGTCTCAAACTAATATTTGCTTAAAACAATCTGATTTTAAAAGTATAGTAAAACCTTATTTTAATTAAGAATATCCATCCTGCTGGAATCCAGCTTCAAGAATATGAAAAGAAGTATAGTAAATGACCATAGAGAAGATCCACCATAACTAAAAAAGGGCAAAGGAATACCAATTACCGGCGCCAGGCCAATAGTCATCCCGATATTTATTACCATATGAAAAAAGATTATTGACGCTACCCCATAACCATAAATACGGCTAAAGGGGGAGCGCTGCCTTTCTGCTATAATTAGCAGGCGAATGAGTAAGGTAATAAACAGGGCAATTACCAAAGTGCTTCCCAAAAAGCCCCATTCTTCGCCAATTGTGCAAAAAATAAAATCCGTACTCTGTTCAGGAACAAAACTATACTTTGTTTGTGTTCCTTGTAAAAACCCTTTTCCTGTGAGTCCGCCTGAACCTATGGCTATTTTTGACTGATTTACATTATATCCGGCCCCTTTTAAATCCGTCTCTTTTCCTAAAAGTACATCAATTCTCTTTTTTTGATGGGGTTGAAGCTTCGTTTCAAAAAGGTAATCCACAGAATATACCAAAGATGAGGATATGAGAAAAAACAGAATTACAGGAATTACTTTACTTGCTTTTTTCTTTACAAGCAATACCATAATTAGAGATATTCCACCAAGAATTGAAACAAGAATTATTTTATCAAACAAAAGTGCAAAGATGAATAAGGTAACAGTTAATAGTCCTAATAGCAGATAGTTTCCAGATAAACCCTCTCTGTATAATACAAAAACAAAGGCGCCAAAAACAAGTGCGCTGCCGGTTTCATTTTGTCCGATGATTATCAGTGGTGGCAATAGAATAATTAATCCGGCAATAAGCTTAGTATTGATGTTTTCCATCTTAATGTTGATATTGCTAAGATACTTGGAAAGGGCTAAGCAGGTAGCAAATTTAGCAAACTCTGCAGGCTGTATTCTAAAATCACCCACAGCAAACCAGGATCTTGAACCATTAATTTCAACACCAAAAAAGATTACACTTATTAATACCAGTAGAGTTATACCATAAATTGGGTATGCAAATGTGGTGTAGAATTCAGCATCAATAGTTAAAATTATCCCAAACAATAAAACAGAGGAAATAATCCATATTAATTGCCTTCCATAATTCTGGCTTAAGTCAAATATACTTTGATGCTCATCATTGTAAACAGCAGCATATATATTTATCCATCCCATAAAGACAAGCAAAATATATAGCAAGACTGTAATCCAGTCAATTTGTGAAACTATTCCTTTTTTACTCCTCATTTCACAGAAATTAAATTTCCTTCCAACATTCTTTTTTCAATTGCCGGACGAGTAATTTCGCCCTTAATGTATTTTTCTATCATTAAACTTGCAATTGGAACACCCCAGGTAGCTCCGAATCCTGCATTTTCAACATATACTGCAATTGCAATTTTAGGATCATCTTTTGGGGCAAAGGCAATATAAATGGAATGGTCTTTTCCGTGTGGATTTTCTGCAGTTCCTGTTTTTCCGCAAAAGGGAATGCCGGGAATTTTACCTCCTCTTCCAGTTCCTGCTTCAACTACTTGATACATGCCCTCTATTACTAGTTCAAAGTGTTTTGGATCTATCGTAGTATGATTCTTTTCGTTAAAACGTTCATTAGGCACTCCGTTTACAGCTTTTACAATATGAGGACTATAATAAAAGCCCCTATTAGCTAATACAGCAACATAATTTGCCATCTGTAATGGAGTAACCCCCATTTCACCCTGTCCTATGCCTAATGAATATATAGTAGAGGCTTTCCATCTTCCCTTGCCATGGTATCGGTCATAATATTCTGCTGAAGGTACTAAACCTTTTAAAACATTAGCCAAGTCAGATTCAAGTTTTATACCGAAGCCAAAACTATTGATATGATCTTTCCATACATTAAATCCTGTTTCTGCAGTGGGATACTTACCGATAATACGAGTGAAAACATTACAATAAAATGGGTTGCAGGAATATTGTATAGACTGTAAAACGTTAGCAGGGGAAGGATGAGGATGACATTTTACCCTTTTGCTTCCCACACTGAAACTACAGGCGATGCGTGAATGTTCATTTAAAATTCCTTCTTGTTGTCCAATTAGAGCAATTACTAATTTAAATGTTGATCCAGGAGGATAAGATGCCATTAAAGCCCTGTTAAAAAGTGGCTTTAAGGTGTCCTGAGCTAATGCTTGATAATTATTCGACCTATTGCGACCAACCAGTAAATTTGGATCATATGAAGGGTTTGTAATAAGAGCTAAAATTTCACCTGTTGAAGGTTCAATTGCAACTATGCTTCCTGTTTTGTTTTGCATTAAACGATCACCATAAGATTGTAATTCAGCATCAATAGTAGTAG
>JALYPI010000274.1 GCA_030856445.1 Bacteroidota bacterium | reverse complement strand
ATACCCGGAAACCCAATAAAATCGTTATTTTTTCCAAACTGCATAAAAGTTGCATTTTTAACAGGAAAGTTAATTAGGTAGAAATGAAAATCACCTGGCAAGGATGATAATTTTATAAAAAAATCGAACTTTTTTTGAATAAAAACCCATACTAAAAGGGATGTAAAACAAATTAAGCATCCAAATTTTCAACTTGCGGATTTAAGGTAGTATTTAATATGTGTATAATTTATTTTTTTAAGGTCATATGGCATTCGCAATGTTATATTCATTAGTTTTTATGAACTGTTTGGTGCATAGCTATTTCATATAATTATAAACATAATTAATTTTTTGTAATTAATTATTTTGGTTTTTGGATATTTTATAAAAAAACACTCTCAAACATATATTACTCTTTCAACTAATAATCAGCATTGGTTCGCTTATTACAATTTCAGCTTTTTCAAATGCCTCATTACTTCCCGTTCTACCTTATCAAAATCTGGCAAATTATGTATTTGTTCATTCATAGAGCTTTGCCAGCGTCCTTTGTATTGGAGTAAACGCTCTGCTAATTTTTTAGAAAAATCTGCAGGTTTTAATTTTTTACTTTCACATTTATTGCAAAATTCCTTAAGAAAAAAATTAACATCCATGTTATGCACCTCCAACAAATACCAGATGTCGTAAAAATCGCGCGCCTGCATGCGTTGCATTACTGTTCGCATTTTTTCCACTAACACTTCTTCTAAAGAATAACATAAAAGCTGGTGTTCTTCCAAATCTGAATAATTAATAAAAACATTTTGCATTACCGGCTTAAATTCCAGTTTTTCACTTCGTGAAATATCAACCTTTACTTTTTTGTTATTGCCTTGTCCGCCCAGTGGGCCTACATAACTGATATAAAAATTAATTCCTCCATCTTCGTGTTCGTTGTTATCAATAATTTCCAGATGCATGTTTGCTTCTTCTAAAACAAACTCAAAAGCTTCTTTAAACCATTTAAAAATTTGTTCGTTAGTAACATCATTATTCAGTAAAGTGAAATCTAGATCTTCCGAAAAGCGATAATCATCAAAATAAACTTTCTTTAAAACAGTTCCACCTTTAAATACAATAATTTTTGAAAGTTGGTCATGTTGTGAGACGCCTTTTAATATCCATGACAACACATAGTCTTTTTCTATTTGCTGGTCACGTACACCCGTTTCACGAGCCTTTTGTTGTATTTCACCTGGTCTGATCATGTGTAAATTGCAGACTTAATGGTATCTGTTTCTAAATTTTGCTGAATGCTCCATCTGCTAATCATTTTACCTGATTTTGGTAATTCGGTATCCAGCAAAATATATGAAGCGGTTTTTATTTTTTGTAGTCCTTCAGTAATATTGTTATTTATTTCCAGCAATTCTAAAATAAACCCAAGTCGCTTGATAACAGCCTGTGATTTGAACTTTTTCACATAGTCAAACAAAGTTTCAAACCTGATTTTATCTTTTGAAAGGTAAATTGCTCTTGCTATTTCCACAATACCGCCTGCGTAATTGGGCTTAAACAAACAATCAACAATAGTTTTTTCAAGATCGGAGCACTTTACTTTGTTAAAATTATCTACCCATGTTTTTTTTGCTCCAAAAAAATGTTTTTCATTATGATAGATAAACTGAAATTGAATATTTTTAATTCTAATTATTGCCGGACGTATTTGTTTTGAAACAACAATTTGTTCTTTTAAGGATGGTTGCGTGATCAGATTATGAATCTGCAAGGCAGAATAATATCCAATATAATGATCTGCATCGTTTACAAGATGTTCAGCTATCAGATGCCAGTCAGGCATATATGACTCAGCATCTTGCTCATAAGGGATAATACAATAAATACCCTCTTTTAATCTCATTAACAGCCCACGTTTAGTCATATCGCTTAGTAATTCACGAAGGGCGCTTTCCTTTGAATCAGGCAATGCATTGAAAGCATCATTATAATCAAAACATGCTTTTTTCTGTTCATTAAAATAAAGCAGAAGCTCATTTGATTGTGTTGAAATATATTTATGCTTCATAGTTTAAATATCAGGATAAACCTGACTACAATGATACAAAAGATAATTTTAAGTAGGGTCTTTAATTTATTAACAATGATTGTTTATAGTTGTAAAATCAGGTTTAACCTGACAATTGCGATATAAAACATAATTTTGATTAATTTGTCCGGCAGAATTGATTAATATATTAGGGGTTAAATAGGATGTGAAGAGAAGTCAGGATGTTAAATTCTTTATTAATTTTTCAACAGTGTTTTTTCGCTTTTCACACTTCAATTCACATTCGAAAATAATTATAATTTTCCATTTTTCCTTTCTTAACTTTTTTTGATTGGCTTCGTCATTTTCTTTATTTCTATTTATTTTATCTAACCACCATTGAGTGTTTGTTTTCGGAATTATAAAATATTTACAATTATCATGACCATGCCAAAAGCAACCATGCACTAAAACGACTGTTTTATATTTTGGTAAAACAATATCCGGTTTACCAGGAAGCGCATTATCGTGCAATTTGTATCGGAAACCTTTAGAGAATAAAAATTTTCTAACCAACATCTCAGGCTTAGTATTTTTACCTTTAATGCGGCTCATGTTATAGCTTCTTACTGCTTTTGAATGTACATCTGTCATAACATAGTAACAAACTTGAGGGATATTTGTTATCCTGCGCAAAATCTATATTGGAGCATATTAAGATTATTGGTGTAAATTTGGATGCAATTTGTAAAGTGAGTAC
>JALYPI010000271.1 GCA_030856445.1 Bacteroidota bacterium | reverse complement strand
GTTACCTATACTGGTGATGCAGTTACATATAAAGCGGTAATAGAGAACCTGAACATACTTGATTATGATTACTACTTTAAGGTCACTGATGCTGTAATAGGAAAAGATATCCCTTCTTCTTTAGTATTGTTTAATGAAATACTTGACAATGGATTTGACGGGCATAATTTTATAAATGGCCTTTCTGCTCATTTCAGAAATCTATTGGTATGTAAAGATGAAGTTACTGTAAAGCTGCTTGAGGTTGGAGAAAATATCAGGGAAAAATATAAAACCCAGGCCGGAAAGTGCCAGCAACAATTTTTACTTGATGCGCTTAATGTTGCTAATACTTATGACCAACAATTCAAAACCAGTAAAATTCAACGTTTAACTGTTGAACTGGCCCTGATGAATTTGTGTTCAGTAACACCGGGAAGCAGCTTAGCTGCTGAAAAAAAAAATGACCTGATAAAAATTCAGGTAGCACAACCTGCTAAAGCAGAACCAACAGTCGAAAAGACACAAGCAGAACAGCCTGCAATTCAGCCAATTGTACAAAACGCATCTCCTTCAACATTTAATGTTCAACCTGAGCCTGAAACAATTCAGCATTCAAATCATTCAACAAATAATCCAGTTTCTGAACCAAAAACAACAAAAGTTACCGTTAATAAACCCATTTCTATTTCTCAACATCTGGCTTCAATTAACAAACCTATAATTACATCAAATGAAGGTAGTAATGAAAATGAAGAAGATCATGGAAATTCACAGTCATTTAATTATGAAGATTTTATAACTGTTTGGAATGAATATGCGGAAATTGTAAGAGAACAAACCAAACAAAACTTATACACAACACTAACTTCAAGAAAACCAATTATAGAAAATGACCATAATATTACTTTATTTGTAGACAATGATGTTCAGATAGATGAACTTAAAATTGAGCAGATTGAGCTACTGGGGCATCTTAGAAAGAAATTGAAAAACTATAAATTAACATTTTCGGCAAACGTAATTGAGATAGAAAGAGAAAAAAAGATTTTCACCTCACGTGATAAATTCCAAAGAATGTCTGAAATAAACCCTTATATAATTAAATTAAAACAAACCTTAGATTTAGAACTAGAATATTAAAATATGAAAAAAATCAAATTTATAATGCTCGCCCTTACTGCATTTGTTTTTATTAATGCAAATGCCCTACCGAGTGAACCTTTCGCAAAGGCATCCTCTACTTTACCAACAGATGATAAAAAATATACTTTTGAGAGCGTCCCCGGGGATGCCATGAATGCTAGAATATACACTTTAGAAAATGGCTTAAAGGTATATCTTTCTGTTTATAAAGATGCTCCAAGAATTCAAACATATATTGCTGTGAAAGCCGGAAGTAAAAATGATCCTGCTGATGCAACTGGTCTTGCTCACTATCTTGAACACATGGTATTTAAAGGGACGGATAAGTTTGGAACCCTTGATTTTGAGAAAGAAGGAGCTTTAATCAAGCAAATTGAAGATCTGTATGAGGTTTATCGCCAAACTAAGGATGAGAAAAAAAGAACAGAAATATACACTAAAATTGACAGTATTTCTGGTGTTGCAGCTAAATATGCAATTGCTCAGGAATATGATAAAATGTTAACTTCTATAGGAGCTAAAGGAACTAATGCATATACCTGGGTAGAGCAAACTGTTTATGTTAATGATATACCTTCCAATCAAATTGAAAATTGGTTGACTATTGAGGCCGAGAGATTCCGTAAAATTGTATTACGTCTTTTTCATACCGAACTTGAAGCTGTATATGAAGAAAAAAACATCTCTCTTGACAATGATGGAAGAAAAGCCTGGGAAGCACTTTTTGCTGGTTTATTTACTAAACATCAATATGGTACTCAAACCACTATAGGTACAATTGATCATTTAAAAAATCCTTCTATGAAGGAAATAAATAAATATTTTAATACTTTTTATGTTCCTAATAATATGGCTATTTGCATGTCTGGAGATTTTGATCCAGATAAAGTAATTGCAATGATTGATCAAAAATTCGGAAAACTTCAAAAAGGGAAAATTCCAACTTATAATCCTCCTGTAGAAGAACCTATAAATTCACCTATAATAAAAGAAGTAACAGGGCCTGATTCAGAAAACATGATGCTGGCTTTTAGATTTAAAGGTAGTGGATCTAAAGATGCTGATATGATTAAAATGGTGAATAAGATTATGTACAATAACAGAGCTGGTTTAATTGACCTTAATCTAAACCAAAGCCAAAAAGTTCTATCTGCCAGCTCTTTTGATTTGGCTTTAAATGATTATTCTTCACATATTTTTGCTGCAGAGCCAAAAGAAGGACAATCATTGGAAGAAGTAAAAGATTTGCTTTTGGAACAAATTGAACTTGTTAAAAAAGGAGAATTTCCTGAATGGCTTTTAACTGCTGTTATTAATGATTTAAAATTAGACCAAATTAAAGTCCTTGAAAATAATAGATCCAGAGCCAATGAATTTGTTTCTGCATTTGTGAGTGAAACTTCCTGGAAAGATTATACAAATGAAATTGACCGTTTGTCAAAAATTACAAAGCAGGATATTATTGAATTTGCCAGAAGAAATTACAATAGTAATTATGTAGTAGTTTATAAAAGAACAGGAACAGACTCTAATATTGAAAAAGTTACAAAACCTACAATTACTCCAGTAACTGTTAATAGTGAGGATGAATCTCCATTTGTAAGTTCTATATTAAATTCTACTACAGCAGACATTCAACCCGTGTTCCTTGATTTTAAAAAAGATATCAAACAGTTAACTTTAACTAATAAAATTCCTGTTTCTTATCTAAAAAATCAAGAAAATGAAACTTTCAAGCTTTATTATATTTTTGAAATGGGAAGTAACCATAATAAGAAATTAAATATGGCTATTGATTATCTGCCTTATCTTGGTACTTCGAAATACACTTCTGCACAAATACAGGAAGAGTTTTATAAAATAGGATGTTCATTTGATGTTTTCAATTCAGACGAACAAGTTTATGTTAGCCTAAGTGGATTAAATGAAAATTTTGAAAAAGGACTTCAGCTTTTTGAACACTTATTGTCTGATGCAAAACCAAATAAAGAAGCATTGGATAATCTTGTAGATGATATACTAAAAGCAAGAACAGATGCCAAATTATCAAAAAGAGCAATTCTTTGGTCAGCAATGAATAACTATGGTATTTATGGCTCTAAGTCACCTTTTACTAATATTTTATCAAAGGAAGAATTAAAAGCACTTAAAGCAGAAGACCTTATTTCCCAAATTACAGGTCTTACTTCATTTGAACATAAAATTCTTTATTATGGTCCGGCTGAAACAGAATCTTTAACCACGATAGTTTCAAAACACCATAAGTCACCTGCTAAACTTAAAGCAATTCCAGCTGAGTCTAATTTTGTAAAACTAGACAATACAGAGAACCTGGTTTATGTTGTTCATTACGATATGACCCAAGCTGAAATTTTAATTTTAAGCAAAGGAGTTAAATACAATAAAGAATTAACACCTGCACTTACCCTATACAATGAATATTTTGGAAGAGGAATGTCATCCATTCTGTTTCAGGAAATGAGAGAATCAAGAGCATTGGCTTATTCTGTTTTTGCCGCATATAACAATCCGAATAAAATGGACAAGCCAAATTATTTAACTGCATACATTGGTACTCAATCAGACAAGCTTCCTGAAGCTTTAAGTGGAATGTTTGATCTTATGAATAACATGCCAAGACAGGAGAAAAAAATTGAGGCTGGTAAAAATGCAGTAATTCAGAAAATCAATACTGAAAGAATTACAAAAAGCAGTATCCTTTTCCAATATGAAAGTGCTAAAAAATTAGGCCTTGATTATGATATTAGAAAAGACATTTATAATAAAACCAAAACTATTACTTTAGATGATATTGAAAAATTTCAAAAAGAACAAATTAAAGACAAGAAATATACTCTGTTAGTTCTAGGTAACAAGGAAAACCTGGATATTCCAACATTGGAGAAATATGGAAAAGTTAAGTTTTTAACTCTTGAGGAAATATTTGGTTATTAATTTTATAGACTTGCAAATAGTTTAATCTGTTTTAGTTTAGTTTTAATTTAAAAAGCAGTTTCATTCATTATGAAACTGCTTTTTTTATGTTTTTAATGTTGCTGTGTTATTGATTAACCTATTAAATGATATCAATAAACCAAAAGCCAGGACTTGTGGTTGAATGATCTTGTTGTTTAATCTCCAAAGGTTTAAATATTTTTTCACCAAGACTGTATTGGACTTTATTATTAAAAACAGGACCTTCAAAACAAAAAGTATGAAATTCACCATTTTCTCCACAAGTATCAACAGTATCAGGCATTTTAGAAATTAAATCGAGTGTTAATTCTTTTCCTGTAAACTTTTCGTCTAAAACAGTTGAGTTAACACAACAAATCACAGTTCTAAACCCTTCTTTCATCATTTTATTAAAAACAACAGAAGTATCTTGTTTCCAGAGAGGGTAAATCCCTTGCATTTGATGAAGTTTAAAGAAGTTATCACGGTATGCCCTTAAGTCCTCTAAGAAAATATCACCAAAGACAATTTTATTGATTCCTTCATTTTTAAGTTTTTTGAAAATTTGGGATAAACTTGCTTCATAATCTTCATTGCTGCCACCTTCTACGAACATTTTCATTAATGGAATTCCCGTTTGCTTTGTTTGCCTTTCAACAACTTCTTCTTTTATGCCATGCATGGATACCCTTTTTAAGTTTCGATTAATCGTTGTAACCAAATACTTAATATCAAGTTTATTTTCTTGTTTAATGCACCAAAGAGCATAGGCAGAATCTTTGCCACCACTCCAAAACATAGCTGCTTTATTGCTTTCCATTATATTATTTTAATAGTTTTTCAAATTTAAACAGATTTTTCAAACTCGAAATATTGATTTTATAGGCATTTTACTTATTTTTGATTTTACTTTATCTGTAAACTCTTTAAAAACATAAATATGTCTCTTTGGAAAAAAATTAAAAACGAATTAATTGACATTGTTGAATGGACAGACAATACCAGCGATACGTTGGTATATAGATTTGAAAGACATGGCAATGAAATAAAAATGGGAGCCAAATTAACAGTAAGAGAATCTCAGGCAGCTGTTTTTATAAATGAGGGTAAGCTGGCCGATGTTTTTCTTCCTGGATTATATACTTTGGAAACCCAAAACATGCCTGTATTAACAACACTAAAAGGTTGGAAATATGGTTTTAAAAGCCCTTTTAAAGCAGAAGTCTATTTTGTAAGTATGAGAAATTTTACTGACAAAAAATGGGGAACAAAGAATCCGGTTATGATTAGGGATGCTGAATTTGGCCCTGTCAGGCTTAGAGGGTTTGGAACTTACACTTTAAGAGTGCAAGATCCTGCAAAGTTTATAACAGAAATTGCCGGGACTAATCAAACCTTTACTACAGATGGCATTACCGATCAGCTTAGAAATCTGATTATTACAAGATTTACAGATGCAATGGCTGAAAGCAAAATACCGGTTCTTGATCTTGCAGCTAATTATAATGAACTTTCCACTTTTGTAAAAGAAAAAATCAATCCAGAATTCAATGAGCTTGGCTTGGAAATTTCTAAGTTTTTAGTTGAAAACATATCCCTTCCTTCAGAGGTGGAAGCCATGTTGGATAAAAGAAGTTCAATGGGTATTCTTGGAGATCTTAATTCCTTTTCTCAATTCCAGGCCGCTCAATCAATGGAGAAGGCTGCTGAAAACCCTGGAGGAATGGCTGGTGCAGGAGTTGGTATGGGAATGGGTTTTGCTATGGCCAATCAAATGGGTAATATGATGAATCAGCCTCAACAAAGTACAACACCTGCTGCAGGAGGTCCTCCTCCGGTTCCTGTGGGAATTCAATTTTTCATGGTAGCTAACGGCCAACAAACAGGTCCTTTTAATGAAATTGCAATTAAGCAAATGATACAACAAGGAAATCTTAAACAGGAATCACTGGTTTGGAAAGAAGGAATGGCTGAATGGTTAGCTGCAGGGACTGTACCTGAACTTAAAAATCTTTTTCAACAATCCCCCCCTCCTATCCCTTCTTAAATAAATAGAGAATAAAAAACTGAGATGGAAGAAACTTCTGAAGTAACACAAGAAGTAATGGACCAAACCTCATGTAATGGTTGTGGTTCGATACTTAAATTTAAAGCTGGCACTTTTCACTTATCCTGTGAACATTGTGGGGCAGAAAATGAAATTCAAGGGGCTGGTGAAACTGTTGTAACCGAAGAGTTGGATTATGAAAAATTCATTAATGAAAGCCTTGAAAAAGATGATAAAGAAATAATTTCATCAGTTAGCTGTACTTCTTGCGGGGCTTCTATAACTCTTAAACCTAATATTACTTCTGATGCTTGTCCGTTTTGTGATACATCTCTGGTTTTAACTAATGGCACTTCTTGCTCTGTTCATAAGCCTCAATATTTACTTCCATTTAATATAGATAATAAACAAGCAGTTGCTGCATATACTAAGTGGGTAAAAGGATTATGGTGGGCTCCTAATGATCTTAAGCGGTTTTCGAGCAAAACTGATAAACTGAATGGTGTATACACTCCCTACTGGACTTATGATGCTGCTACAAAAAACAGCTATACTGGAGAAAGAGGAGATTATTATTATGTAAATCAATCTTACACTACAACTGAAAACGGAAAAACTGTTACAAAAACAAAAAGTGTTCGCAAAACCAGATGGAGTTTAGCTTCTGGCAACCTTTCCCAGGAATTTGACGATATTCTTATTATAGCAAGTCATTCATTACCAAAAATAAAAGCAAATAAACTTATTCCATGGGATTTGCAGAATTTGTCTGTTTTCAATGAACAGTTTCTTCAAGGATTCAGAACCGAGAGTTATCAGGTAGATGTGAAAGAAGGATTAGATATTGCAAAAGGAATAATGAATGATGAAATAAAGCAATCAGTTAAAAGGCAAATTGGAGGAGATGAGCAAAGGATATATTCTCTTAAAACTTCCTTTCAAGAGGTTAAGTTTAAGCATATACTTTTACCTGTGTGGATTAGTGCTTTTATGTATAATAATAAAGTTTATCGTTTTCTTATCAATGGTCGCACAGGACTTGTACAAGGAGAAAGGCCATATAGCTGGATAAAAATATCTTCTGCTGTATTTTTTATACTTTCACTAATAGTACTAATATTTTTCCTGATGGAGTCCTTTAAAGTCGAGTAGACCAGAGCATTTCAGCTCCAGCCTCTCACAGAACCGTACGTGAAACTCTCGTCTCATACGGCTCTTGTCATCTTAAACCCATCCCTGTAAAACCTCGTTTCCAATGTTCAAACA
>JALYPI010000261.1 GCA_030856445.1 Bacteroidota bacterium | reverse complement strand
CCTCCATGGAATGGGCTTTAGAGGCAAAATGAAGTATAGCTGTGGCATAAAAATGAAAATTACTTGCTGCTCGTGGAATATCAACAAGTTTTGCCAACCATAAAGGTTTACCATTATCAATTGATTCTGCTTCTGCTAATTGATCCAGGTTTTTTAAAATTAGTTCTGATATCCTAATTAAAATTTCCGATCTTTTTTCTTTGGGGGTTACTGACCAGGAAGGAAAGGCCTCTTTAGCGGCATTAACAGCATTTTGAACATCCTCTTTATTAGAATCTGGGATTAAGGAATAAATTTTTCCTGTAGCAGGATTGTAATTGTCTATAAATGTGTTACTAACAGGGCTTGTTAACTGCCCATTTATATAATTTTCTATTTTTTGCATTTTGTCTTTAAAAATAAATGATTATTTCAGCTCTAGGCTCATTGTAATATTGTCAAAATAAATATTCTGCTGGTTTTTAAAAAAGTTTTTCTGAATCCCATTTTCCATAAAACCTGCTTTTTTATATAAAGAAATACCCGCCTGGTTATTGGCATAAACCTGAAGCCACAAGAGCTCTAAAAGCGGGTTTTGTTTTGCCCAATTAATACTGCAATTCAATAAAGCTGTTCCTAGCCCTGTGTTTCTCCATTCTTTTAACATACCCATTCCAATTACAGCAGTATGCTTTAACGCCTTTCTTTGACTGCCTGAAAGATCAATGTTTCCGACAATTTGCTCATTATAAATAGCGATTAAAAAAAGTGAGTTTTTATTTTCTATAAATGATTGAATTAATTCTCTTTCCTGTTCTATGGTATAATTAAATTCATCAGGGTCAAGAGGTACGCAAGCACTGTCGCCAAGATAAGTTTTAACTGTTTTTATTAGTTCTTCTGCATCTTCAACATTGCACTGCCTAATTTCAACAAATTTATTGTTTTTTAAACGGATTTCTGTCTGCTGAAATTTCATATTTATTTGCATAAACTAAGCGCTAATATACAATTCTAATTAAAGTACACGGGATATTATCTGGATTGTTAAGCTTTAATCCAAGCTTTGTAAATATATAGAAAACAAAAAACAGCTCTTTTGTAAATATACAAACAGAGCTGTTTTATTAATAATAATTTTCTATAAACTAATTAAAGAACCTCTTCAACATTAGCAGAAATGGTCAGCATTGTTTGCTTTGGTTCTGTGTTAGCTGTAATAGTCACAGTTTTTGACTGTGCTCCTTGTTGCTTTCCTGGGCTGTATTCCACTGTAATTTCTCCAGTTGCACCGGGAGCGATTGGCTCTTTTGGATATTCAGGAACTGTACAACCGCAAGATCCTGTTGCATTTTCAATGATCAAAGGATTGATTCCAGTATTAGTAAATTTAAACTTATGAGTGTTTTTTGAATCTTGTTTAATTTTACCAAAGTCATGCTCGGATTTTTTAAAAGCAACAGCAGTAGCAGGGCCTGAACTTACTTGAGTGGCTTCTACATTTTGATTTTTCAGAGGATTTAAATCATCTCCATGATTGTGACCGGCATGGTCTCCTCCATCATTTGGATCATGAGCTACTACCGCTGCAGATTCCTTGGATACTGAACTTTCTCCCTGGGTGTTTTGCAAAACAGTATGGGCAATTAGTGTAATGGCAATAACTGCCAATAGTGCTATTTTTAAATTTTCCTTCATTACTCTATAGATTTAATTATTAAGTGAAATATTTTAAACGAAACAAAATTAAAAATTATTATTTTGATAATCCAAGGTAATTCAGTTTCATTTTATCAAAAGAATCATCTTTTATAACTTTTATGGCTTTAATTAAAGTTTCATTTGATTCATTCATAATTTCATAATAAGCGCTGCTTTGCCAGAAATTTCTTGCTATAAGTGCTTTTATTTGTTCTTTGATTGTACTTTCAGATAAAGCAAATTCTTTTTCCACCATAGGAACACCCTCTTGCTCAGCAAATTTTAAAAACTCATTCATAAGATTTTCATCTACTTTAAATTGAGTTTTAAATTCTTTTAAAGAAGGATATTTTGCAGTTACACTTTTACGATTTTTATCAATATAATTCAGTACAAACTGATTTAAAACATTTTTTCTAAATAAATCGATGTAATAATCTGTAGCAAAAGTAGTGTCAACCGGAATGAAAATATCTGGCATAATACCTCCTCCTCCATATACGACCCTTCCTTGAGGGGTAAAGAATTTTAGAGAATCATCCATTTTTATGCTATCCAGGTAAAAGAATTCTCCGTGTTCACGTCTTTTGAAAAGTTCCTTGTTGTATTCATCAACTCCATTTTCATAAGGTTTTTGAATAGATCTTCCTGTAGGGGTGTAATAACGTGCAGTAGTTAAGCGCATAGCAGAACCATCGGGTAGAGGAAATGGCTTTTGTACAAGACCTTTCCCAAAAGATCTTCGGCCTATTATTAGGCCTCTGTCCCAGTCCTGAACCGCTCCCGAAACAATCTCACTGGCAGAGGCTGATGCCTCATCAATTAAAATAACAAGCTTCCCTTTTTGAAAATGCCCCTTTGAAGTAGAATAACTTTCCTGTTTAGGTTGACGTAGACCTTCTGTGTAAACAATAAGCTTTTTATCATTTAAAAATTCATCCGCCAATGCAATTGCTACATGAAGATAACCTCCTCCATTTCCCCTTAAATCAAGAACCAGGTGCTGCATCCCGTTTTTTTGAAGAGCAGAAAGAGCCGTATTAAACTCTTCCATTGTGTTTTGAGCAAAACGGTTTAGTTTTATATATCCAATCTCAGGAGCTGCCATATAAGAAGCATCAAGACTGTAAAGTGGAATTTTATCCCGTGTAATATTATACTCAATTAATTTTTCAGCATCCCTGCGCAAAATCGAAACTGTTACTTTTGTCCCTTTATTCCCTCTTAACTTTGACATAACATCGCTGTTTTTAATTCCAACTCCAGCAACAGTTTCTTTTTCAATTTTAACTATTTTATCTCCTGACTGAATACCCAATTTTTCAGAGGGGCCTCCAGGAATGGCTGCAATTACCATAATAGTATCATTAAGGATTTGAAACTGAATTCCCACTCCATCAAAATTACCAACTAAAGGTTCATTCATCTCCTTTAGCTCTTCTTTAGAAATATAAACCGAATGTGGATCAAGCTCTTTAAGCATTCCAATAATTGCATATTCAACCAGCTTCTCCTCATCTACTTTATCCACATAGCCAAGAGAAACTGTTGCCAGTGCGGCTTTATACTTTTCAGAAGATTTTAAAATATCTTGTGCAAAAAGCGAGGAAGAAAATAGAAATGTAAAAGCAAGGATAAACAGGTTCAAATTGAAATTTTTCTTTTGAATCATATAATTTTGATTATTTATGGAGGTTAAATATACTATCATTTTTTCAAACGATTATTAGCTTGAAATGTTATGTCTTTTTAATTATTCGTTTCAAAAGGTATTCCCTTTTTTAATCTTAATAATCTATCAAAATTAGGAATTTTAAATAAACGATATTAAAAAACTGCCCAGGCTTATTCCTTGTTTTTCTTTTAAACATATCTGAAAACAATATCTGAGGTCTATAAAAAGTTAAAAGCAATTGGGTTTGCCTTAAGAAAAACCCTGCATTTAACTGTCAATCTTTGGAATTTTAGAATATAAAATGCTATTTTTGACTAAAACTACACCTATGGGACTTCCTCCTTTTACCATGATCATTATAAGTATAGCTGCTATAGTATTTGTAATTTTTGTGGTCTATGTTTTTTTTAGCAAAAAAACCTCAACTGCAACTTCAGAAAATGAGGATGAAAATGATGAGTTAATTTTTAACCCTGAAACAGGAAAGTACTTAACTGTAGAGGAATTAATTGAAGAGCATGGTTTAGATTATCTTGATGAACAAAAATGTCAGCAGGTTTATGATGCCTTATCAGAGGATTTAAAAAACCTCATTTCTTATAAAGATGTAGAAACGATAATGGAATTTTATTATCAATTAAAAACTTCAGCATTAGAGGAAGAAGAACTTGAGGAAGAAGCAAAATATGACTTTTTAGTATCTATTTTTGAAAAAAAAGGGCGTCCTATTGATAGGGAAGTATTATTACAAATAATAGGAATAGCAGAAAAAAATCAAACCAAAGCGGAGTAGGCCTTTTTTAAAACCTTTTGCTTAATTAGTCTTCTGATTATTTTTAAAAATAAAACTTGCTTTTCCAATTATTATTACGCAAAAAACTAACATCTGATCTCTTGACAATGAAGCCACTTCATAACATATTTGTTTTATTTGCCTTGTTTTTTGCTTCCTTAGCCATTGGTCAAAACAACAGCATAAAGTTTATTAATCTTTCTATAAAGGAAGGCCTTTCACAAAGCTCTGTAAATCATGTTTTACAGGACAAGAGAGGTTTTATGTGGTTTGGAACTCAAGATGGACTCAACAGGCATGATGGATATAATTACACTGTTTTAAAACACAATCCTTCTGATAGTTTTTCTATTTCTGATAATTATATAAATGTCATATTTGAAGATAAAAAAGGCATACTTTGGATTGGGACTGAAGGAGGCTTAAACAAGTTTGACCCTCAAACAGAAAAATTCACTGCTTATAAATTTGACATCACAACTAAAAACAGCATAAGTAATAATTCTGTATTAACAATCGCTGAAGCTCAAGGATATTTATGGATAGGGACTGAATCCGGTTTAAATAAATTTGATTCTGAAAAAGAAAATTTCACAAGGTATTTTCACAATAACACTGATTCCAGTTCCATTAGTAACAACAGAATTAAGGTATTATATACTGATAAGTCAGGGACATTATGGATTGGTACAGATTATGGCCTTAGTGTGCTGGAAAAAAAACAAAGCAAATTTCACTCTTTCTTCAGTAGCACAATTAACCCTAATACACTTAGCAACAATGCTGTTTTATCAATTATTGAAGATAAAGAAGGTTTTATTTGGATAGGTACAAATGATGGACTTAACAGATTTAATAAAAATAGTAAAAAATTCAATCGGTTTTATTCCAAAGAAAATGATTCAAAAAGCCTTTCACATAATGTCATTAACACTTTATTTGAAGATGGATCCGGTTCGCTTTGGATAGGTACGAGCGGTGGGGGGTTAAATAGATACAAAAAAGAAAATGAACAGTTTAGCCGTTTTCAATATCATTCTAACATACCCAGTAGCCTTGCAAACAATATTGTTTATTCTATTTATGAAGACCGTACAGGTACTTTATGGATAGGTACAAATGGAGGAATTAGCAAATTCGACCATAACAAACAAAATTTTCATCATTACAGAAACATTCCAGGTTCTTCCAACTCTATAAACAGCAATGTAGTCTGGTCACTTTTTGAAGATGAAAACGGTGTTCTGTGGATAGGAACCGACAAAGGATTAAATCGCTTTAACAGGACTAATAACAGTGTAAAATATTTTAGTCATAAATCCTCAAATCAAGCCAGATATTTTAATGAAAGCATTTATTCCATATACAAAGATAAATCAGGTTTGTTATGGATAGGAACTGATGCAGGACTTTTTACTTTTAATTCCTCTACTGAAACTTTTAATTTTTTTAAACCAAAAAACAAACGCGATCTTGGACTGGGAACTGTTCGTATATATACCATTTTTGAAGACAAGGAACAAAACCTTTGGGTTGGATCAAAAGATGGACTTTATTTTATTGATAAATCAAAAGAACAAGTTAAGCTTTATCGCTCGGATTTGCTTAAAGAGGGAACAATTAGTAACAATGTAATAAGAAGTGTTTTACAAGATAAGGCTGGGAATATATGGGTTGGAACTAATGGTGGGGGATTAAACAAAATAATTCAACACTCTTCAGATTCTATCTCTTTTGATCATTATAAAAGCAATGATAAATCTCAAGGAACCCTAAATAACAATATCATTTTATCCTTATATGAAGACAATGAGGGTATAATTTGGATTGGAACCTATGGTGGGGGATTAAACAAATTTGATCCCTCAAGTGAGCTTTTTACAAGTTATACCGAAGAAAACGGCTTGTCCAATAATGCTATTTATGGAGTATTAAGTGATAAAAACCAAAATCTGTGGATGAGCTCTAACAAGGGAGTTTCAAGATTCAACCCTAAAATAGAAAAGTTTCAAAATTATTTTGAAAATGACGGGCTTCAAAGCAATGAATTTAACATAGGTGCATTTTACGGAGGAAATTCCGGAGAGTTGTTTTTTGGAGGAATAAATGGTTTTAATGCCTTTTCCCCAGAAAACATTCATATAAATGAAATCCCTCCACAGGTAGTCTTAACAGATTTATTGATTTTTAACAAAAGGGTTATAATAGGAGAAAAAAACTCTCCACTTAGTAAAGCATTTCAGGAAACGGAAGAAATTGAATTAAATCATAAACAGTCAGTTATCACCTTTGAATTTGCTGCTTTGCATTATTCTTCTCCTGATAAAAACAATTGTGCTTTTATTATGGAGGGCTTTGATGAAGAATGGAATTATGTAGGTCAGCGTAGACAAGCTACCTATACCAATCTTGACCCGGGCACTTATGTATTTCGTGTAAAAGGAGCAAACAGCGATGGAATATGGAATGAACAAGGAGCTTCAGTAATTGTCACAATCCTTCCTCCTTTTTGGAAAACCTGGTGGTTCAGGTTACTCATAACAGTTTTTATTTTGGGTTGTTTCTTTGCTATATATAAGTCAAGAATAAAAATAATTGAAGCACAAAACAGACACCTGGAACGTTTAGTGCAGGAGAGAACTACTAAAATTCTAAAGCAAACCCAAAAAATAGAAGCTCAGAAAGAGTTACTGGAAAAAGAAAAAGACAAGGTAGAAAAACTGCTCCTGAATATGCTTCCTCAGGAAATGGTGGAGGAGCTTAAAAATAAAGGAAAAGCATCAGCAAGACATTATAGAATGTCCTCAATTATGTTTACCGATTTTAAGGGATTTACTCAAATTGCTGAATCTCTTCGTCCAAAAGATCTTATTGCCGAATTGGATAGGTGCTTTGTAAAATTTGATGAAGTGATTGAGAAATATGGGTTAGAAAAAATAAAAACCATAGGAGATTCTTATATGTGTGCAGGAGGGTTGCCTATCAGAAATAAAAGTAATCCTGTTGATATCGTTCTTGCAGGGTTAGAAATTCAGAGGTTTATGGACGAGCTTCAAAAGGAGAAAATTTCTATGGGGCAGAAATACTGGGAACTAAGAATTGGAATCAATACGGGTGAAGTAATTGCTGGAGTGGTTGGAATAAAACGTTTTGCATATGATATTTGGGGCGACTCTGTTAATATTGCCAGTAGAATGGAAATGCACGGGGAGGTTGGGAAAGTAAATATTTCGGGTAAAACCTATGATCATATCAAAGATTATTTTGATTGTACTTACAGGGGAAAAGTTCTGGCAAAAAACAAGGGCGAAGTTGATATGTATTATGTGGATAGGATTAAACCTGAATTGTCTGAAAACAACGAAGGAATAATTCCTAATGAGACTTTCAAAAGCAATTTGGCTACCGTTTTATTCTATAAGATCAACTATAAAAAAGCAGAGCAGTTTATAATGAAAAAACTTGAAGAAGAATTACCTGATGATCTTTTTTACCATGCCATTAACCATACTATTGATGTAAGGGATAGTGCAGAAAAAATAGGAATAATTGAAGGTGTGGATGGGGAAGATATGATGGTTCTTAAAACTGCGGCTATGTATCACGATGCTGGATTCACTAAGCAATACTTTAAAAATGAGCCTTTTGGAGTTGCAATGTCAAAAGAAATATTGCCAAATTTCGGATACAGCCCTGAACAAATTGACACCATCGAAAAGATGATCATGGCAACTCAGGTTCCGCAAACAGCCAAAACACTTTTGGAAAAAATACTTTGCGATGCTGATCTTGATTATTTAGGGCGAGATGATTTTTATACTATTGGCAATAACCTCAAAAAAGAATTAATGGCCAGGGATATTGTAAAGGATGATAAACAATGGGATGAACTACAGATTTCATTCTTGCAAAAGCATAAATATTTTACTGATTCATCAAAAAACACAAGGGAACCGGAAAAATTAAAACGCCTGGAAGAAATTAAAAAACGATTACTTGAAAATAATTACCAGCAAAATAAAACCAATCAGGTTTCTTGATTCTACTGTTTAAAAAACCGCATAAAAAAAGCTGCTCCTTTAGGGGCAGCTTTTTTTTATTTTAATTTTATATTAAGTACCTAAAACTCCTCCGCTAATAGTAACTTGTGCAGGATTAATACAAAGTACAGGGATTTGAGATTCATTGGTAATGATTTGTTGTTCATCAGCACTACCAAGGAAATCAGGCAATACAGAGCCATCAGGAGAATTTACAATTGCAATTAAATCGGCATCTATAGAAACAGCGTATTTAATTACTTGTTTTACAAAACTTCCCTTTTCATCAGCCATTTTTACAGAATAAGGAACACGTTGTTCAGAAAGATAATTTTTGGCAAATGCTAGATTTCTTTTTACTGCATTATTTAAAAACTCATCGTCTTCCTTTGGTGTAATAATAAAGACTTTTGATTTGAAATATTTTGCAATTTTAACTGTGGAAGAAAGTTTTTGTTTTGTTTCTCTTGACAAGCTCAAAGGAAGAACAATTTCTTCATAGCCATTTTTAATGGATTTTTCCTGAACAACGATAAAAGGAACAGAGGAGTTGGTAATTACTTTAAGTGCATGACTTCCTGTAATATGCTGAAATCCTTTAACTCCATGAGTCCCCATGATAATTAAGCCAGCTCCTATTTCAGCAGCAACATCTCCGATATCTTCAAAAATATTCCCTATTCTGGTTATAATGTTTACTTTAACTCCATGTTTTTTTGTTATATCCTCTGATATGGTTTGCAATTTGTCTTTTGCAACATCAACTTGTGCTTGCTTGGCCACAACGTGCAATAGACTTATTTCTCCTTCAAGTGTTTTTGCGATTTTTATAGCATGTTCGATAGCACAATCAGCTACTTTAGTAAAATCTGTTGGTACCAGTATTAAATTACTTCTGGTTTTCATAAGCTTAATATTTTAAAAATATTTTGGGTATTTTATTTAATTTTTACAAAATTATTAAAAAACAAGTACAAAAACCCTCAATCTTTAAAAATTATTATTTCCTTTATTGCCTAAAAATCAACAATTTTATTATTTTAAATGAAATAAACAGGATTACGATTCCGTTTAATAACTAGTTATAATTAATATAGTAGGGATCCAATTATATAAAAATGACTGATCTAAAAGCACTAATTATTGACGATGAGGAAGATATCTGCTTTCTTATGACGGACATGCTCAATTCCTTGGACTTTCAGGCTTCTAGCACGAATCATCTAAAAGATGCCTTTGAATTAATTGCCTTAAATGATTATTCGGTTGTTTTCCTTGATATTAACCTTAATGATGGTTCAGGACTAGAGGCAATAAAAAAAATAAAAAGCACCAGCCCAAAAACCACTGTAATTATGATCAGCGCTTTTGATGGATCTGCAGAAAGAGGAATTGCTTCTCAAAGAGGGGCTGATTTTTTTATTGGAAAGCCTTTAACCAAGGAAAAAATAGTACAGGCCTTAACTGAAACACATCTATTAAATCCGCGGGCTGATTAATTTTCTTTCTGAATTCCTTCCTTTACATCTCCAATATTTATAGAATGATCTATGGATGGAATCAAGGCCTGAATGAAAGCATTTCGCAACAAATTTATTACGGCTGTCCAAACTCTTACATTTGGATCCTCTAGCTCTCCTTCCAAGGGGATTCTTGTACCTATTTGGTCCTTATTGATTTCCGGGCTCTCAAGTATATCTGTTGTAACTGCCACTCCGGCTTCATATAGTTTTTGAAGCAGTCCTTTGTCTTCAGCTTCAAAAGGGGCAACTTCAAGATCCTGGATCAGTGGTTTCACATAACCTTTGAAATATCCATTATTGGAGGCAATTTCTGTATGCAGACCGAAACTTCCTTTTTCTACGTCTAGATTAGCGTAGGATCGTAAAAAATGATTCAACTCTGGTAACTGAACTCCTCTTAAATCAAGGTTAATATCAAATGTAGGAACTGAATTAAAGGGATCAAGATTCATGTGAAAGTTTAGCACTCCCTGTCCTGTTGTGTTAGCAAACCCAATAACTTTTGCAGGTAAGAGTTTATCTTTTTGAGGCACTGTAGTTAAATTAGTTGCTTCTATCTTAATATTATAAGCCTGAACATTTATATTTGGTTCTGTAGAAAAATCAAAATATCGAATTATTCCATCCGTAATTTTAAGTATTTCTATTCTCACAGGCATTAACTCATTAATTGACTGGGCTATATCTTCAGGCGTCATCTTTGGCTCTGCTTCAGGTTTTGCTACAATATTTAATACCGGTCTTACAAGTTCAACCCTTCCTACTATTTTTCCTTTTAGCAGTGAATTATAATCAAAGGAAAACCAAATTTCATCAAGGGTTAACATCGGCTCTTTAATTGGGGAGTCCACCTCATCAATGGTTATATTTGTTAAACTATAATTCCCCTTAAGTATAGAAAGTGTAATCCCATTTATTTTGCCTTCATAGTCAGGATTTTCCTCAAGTTGTTTATTCGCATAGTTTAGTATAAAAACAGGCAATAATAATCTTATTACAATTATAAGAGCAATTATAATTACCAGTGCTATTATCCAGTTCCTTTTTGTGTTGTTGTTTTTTTTCATCCCGAATTTATATATCTCCAAATACTATTTTAAGGAAAGGAGTCAGCACTCTATACAGAATTACATTTCCAAGTATAATTCCAATAATAAGCCATACTCTGTTTTTTGTTTTTTTCTTCATTTTTTCATTCCTTATTTAAATTTAAGTAAAACTTTAATAATAAAAAACAAGCCAATATGAATCAAAAAAAGAAAGCATTTGGAGTAATCTTCATTATAAAGGATATTAAATTCTGGTTTAAAATTTGTCTGTTAATTTAAGGTGTAATAAATTCTAAGCTGTGAAGAAAAAAATACTCTCCTGGTATGAAATCCTAAAAGAAACAAGTTTGTCTTTTATTGATAATAAAGGACCCAAATACAGTGCAGCTTTGGCATACTATACCATATTTTCCCTGGCCCCTATGCTTATTATTATAATATGGATTGGAAGCAGGATTTTGGGAGAGGCAGCAATGGAAGGAAAAATTTATGGTGAAATAAAAGCTTTTATAGGAACAAGCGCTGCGCTTCAAATACAAGAGATGATACGGAACGTAACTATTTATGAAGATGACACCTTGGCAACGACCATTGGCTTTATAACTCTTTTTATTGGCGCAACCATTGTTTTTACTGATATTCAGGACACTTTAAATACAATTTGGGGAATAAAAGCCAAACCTAAAAGAGGACTTCTAAAGCTGTTAATAAACAGATTACTGTCATTTTCTATGGTAATTGGAATTGGTTTTTTGATGTTGGTTTCTCTTGGAATCAATGCTTTTCTTTCCATATTCAATGATTTTATACAGGAGTACATTTCAGAAATATATTTCCCGCTTTTTCAAATAGTGAATTTTCTCATTACTTTTTTGATTATTACCTTGTTATTGATTTTCATATTCAAGTTTCTGCCAGATGCAAAAATTAAATGGAAAGATGTAACAGCTGGAGCTTTTGCCACAGCTTTGCTTTTTATGGTCGGCAAATTCGGTATAAGTTTATACTTAAGCTATAGCGATATAGGATCAGCTTATGGAGCAGCTGGTTCTTTAATACTGGTGCTTGCATGGGTATATTACTCCTCGATTATCCTGTTTTTTGGGGCTGTATTTACCCAGGTTTATGCCAAACATTATGGCACTAAAATAATTCCAAGAGAATATGCTGTCTTGGTTGAAAAAATAGAAATAGAAAAAGAAAATGGCTTTTGAAAATTACCTTTTTGTTTTATACAATTAATTGTTAACTTTATATTACGTTTTTGATCTAAACTGAAAATATATATATTATGAAAAAACTTTTAGTAATTGATGATGATGTTGATATTTGCTTGTTGCTCTCCCGTTTCTTAACAAAGAATGGGTTTTTGGTAAATACTGCTCATAGTGGAATTAAGGCTTTGGAAATCCTAAAAAAAGAAACTTTTGATTTGGTACTTTGTGATTTCAGATTAGGAGATATGGATGGCACTGAAATCCTTACAAAAATCAAAGAAATAAATCCTGCTATTGCTGTTATTATTATTACCGGCTATCTTGATATTAAAATAGCTGTAAAGGTTATAAAACTTGGCGCCTATGATTATGTTACAAAGCCATTGTTCCCAGAAGAAATTCTATTAACTGTTAAAAAAGCCCTGGAATCTTCAGAAAACAAAAGCAAAAATGAAGTTAGTAAGGCTAAATCCGACATAACTGATTCAGATTTTATTTTTGGAGAAAGCACCCAGTCAAAAGAGTTATACAGACAGATAGACCTTGTTGCGCCAACCAATTACAGTGTAATTATATTTGGAGAAAGTGGAACAGGTAAAGAGTCAGTTGCTCAAATGATACATAATAAGAGTCCGCGAAAAAACAAACCTTTCATTGCCATGGATTGTGGTTCTTTATCAAAAGAGCTTGCTGGAAGTGAGCTTTTTGGCCATGAAAAAGGTTCTTTTACTGGAGCACTTACTTCAAAAATAGGACATTTTGAACTGGCAAATGGAGGCACCTTATTTCTTGATGAGGTTTCCAATTTGTCTTATGATATACAAGCCTCTCTTTTAAGGGTTCTTCAGGAAAGAAAAGCCAAAAGAATTGGAGGACTCAAGGAAATTGATCTTGATGTGAGAATAATTGTTGCAACAAACGAAAACCTTTATGATGCAGCCAGCAAAGGAGAATTTAGGGAAGATTTATATCATCGTTTTAATGAATTTGGAATAAATATCCCCTCATTAAGAGAGCGAAATAAAGACATTATGGCTTTTGCCAGTCATTTCTTAAAGTTAGCTAATAAAGAATTACAAAAAGACATTAAGGGTTTAAGCGAAGAAGTAACTAATTCATTTAAAAATTATCAATGGCCCGGTAACCTTCGAGAACTCAAGAATGTGATTAGAAGGTCTGCTTTGCTAACAGATGAAGAATATGTTCAAAAGAAAGTACTTCCTCCTGAAATTTACAACTTTAGTATTTCATTCGGAGAAAAAAAATCGGGTTCTTTTTTACACCAGGTATCATCGGCACCAAATTTAAAAAATGTTGCACATGAAGCAGAATATGAGACCATTACAAGCGTTTTGGAGCAGGTAAATTACAATAAAAGTAAAGCAGCCAAGATTTTAAATATTGACAGGAAGACATTGTATAATAAAATGAAGGCATTCAACATCTAGTATTATTTTGAAGGGTTGCTTTTTATCACAAGGCACAATAAAATGCAGTTATCATAAAATAAAAAACATGAATAGTAAAAAATTAAAGAATGCTGAAACACCTGTTGATGACTTAATTGATACTTACAGGATTTTTTTAACTGAAAATATTGCAAGAAACATTGCCCATGAGGTTAGAAACCCACTTACTAATATAATGCTTGGCCTTGATCAGCTAAGAAATGAATTTCCTCTTGAAGATAATGAATCTGCCCAAACCTATTTTAACATAATTAAAAGAAATTGTGATCGAATTAATGAACTTATTTCTTCTTTAGTAAATGCATCAAAAGAACCGGAACTTACAGTTGGGGAATTTTCTTTAAACCAACTAATGGATGAGGTTTTAAAAACTACAGATGAAAAAATAAAATCAGGAAAAATAACTGTTCAAAGAAAATATAATCTGCAGCTTCCCCCTATTTTAGTAGATGGAGAAAAAATTAAAAATGTGCTTTTTAATATTATTTTAAATGCCATTCAATCAATGGAGGGAAAATCCGGCAAATTGGAAATTCAAACTGCCCATGAAGACCAAAAGTTTACTATAAAAATAATAGATAACGGAACAGGAATTAGTAATGAGAACCTTCCCAGGATTTTCGATCCCTTTTTTAGAGTAAAGGCAAACGGGACAGGACTTGGGCTAACAACTTCCCAAAACATAATCCACAACCATAATGGAAGCATAAAAGCCAATAGTTCTCTTGGTATTGGTTCCACTTTTACCATAAGTCTTTAACTTTAATTAGACCATTCTTTTTAAAACCAATATAAAATTATTAAAGTTGATAAGCTTTCACATTCTGAGGAATAGCTTGCTAAAGTCCCAGCCTTACCTTATTATATAAAACTTTTTTGCAATCATAACACCCTGATCATCACTTGCTTTTAATAAAACAAACCTCTGTGGCGGGAAAATTTCAATACTGTTTACAAATAGTGTTGAAAGATGAGAAAACATTTTACTATAGAAAAAATAACCATTTCTGCTTTTGTTTTTTCTCTGTTGCTTTTAATGTTGGCTGCATATATTTTTTACCGAAATGCGCTTCATTTACAGAAAATACAACAAAAAGAAAGTGAATGGAAAACAACTAATCCTAATATAACTGATAAAACAATAAATTCAATATTTTCAAAAGCTGTATTTCCTGATTCCCGCGAGATCTTTAGGCCAGAGGTGTTGAAAACGAATCCCGTAACAGGATTACAGCTTTCTGTTGCAGAGTATATTGTAGCCATATACATTATAAATAACAATCAAGAAGGTATAGAAAACACAACTGCGCCAAAAAAGAAGGTTCATTATCACATAACAGAGAGTGAGAATTATTCTTTGGCAAGAACAAATTATATAAACTTAATGATTGCCCTTGCATTCTCTGGAATTGTCTTTGTTTGCTTAATTTTTTATTCTCGACTTTATAAAAAACACAAGTTGATTTTAAACCAGACAACACAGGAAAAGGATAAAATTAAAATAAATAATGTTTTAATTAATTTCAGTAAATTCTATTATACCAAAAGAATTAAAAGCAGCTTTACATATAGTTATTCCGCCTTTAATTATCAATCACTGTTAATTTTTAAAAACAAAACCCAAAACCACAAAATTTTCAAAAAAAAGGGAATTGAAATAAATATAAATCCTTGTGGGATTTCATTAAAAAATCACTTAAAGGAACCCAATGTGTAGCAATTAATATTTCTAAGTTTAACCGACCATACTCTCCAATTATGGGAATAATTTCCTAAACCCGACTATATTAGTGTAAAGAAAAAACGTTTATAATAGTTGTACTCATGGAGAATCTAACCTAAAATCATAACATTTTCTTAGTTGGCAGGAATTTTTAGCTATTTAATTCAAGAGTTATATAAGTATAAAAATTAATGCTATGAAAACATATAAAAAAGTAAAGGTTCTGTTTTTATTAAGTCTGATCTTGGTGTTTCCAATTGTAATAAAAGCCCAGCTTTTACCAGAAGATAGAAACTATAAAATAGGAATTAAAGGAGGTTTGAATTTCTCTAACCTTACTGTTCATAATGTAGATAATGAAAATACAAGAGTAGGTTTTAATCTTGGCCTTTCCTTTAAATACAAAATGATAGAACATTTTTCTGTACAGCCAGAACTAATTTATTCATCTAAAGGTTCAGAATTAACCTTTAACAGGAATAATTTTTTTGGTATTGCTCGAATAAATTTAAATTATCTTGATCTTCCCATATTATTAGTTTATAATCCCACACCTTCTTTTAATGTACATCTTGGGCCCTATATTGGATTTTTAGCATATACTAAAGTAAAAACTATAAATGAGCCAAGTCCTGATGAGCCTTTTTATGATTTGGAAAATGAAATAACAGGAAGAAATTTTCGATCATTTGATACGGGTATTGTGGCAGGAATGGGAGTAGAAATAGGAATATTTACTGGAGGATTAAGATATAATTTTGGTACAACAGAAATTGGACAATCCACAATTGTTTTTGGAAGGCCTTATGGATTCTCTGGTGCACGTAACAGATTAGCCCAAATATACGTGGGAGTAGCTTTTTAATAAATTTAACTTCATTATGTTGCTAAAGCATTGGGTATAGGAATTGGATTTTTTATTTAATTTTTTTAACTTGCAAATTAGGTAATAAAACAGAATATTATGGAAACTAGAGAAAACCAAATAAATAAAAAAATTCTTGCCCTTACTTCCCTAATAAAAGAAAGGTATCCAGAACTATATATTCATTTAGAGGAGTTTAATGAAACTATGACAACAAGTGAACATCCTGATGTTAATATAAAAGCATTAGAAGATTATTATGAATCATTAAAATCAATGGCTGAAAAATATATAGAAGAAAAGGACAAAAAAGAATTATCTATTTTAAATAATTTCTAAAAACTAGAACTATGGACCCTGCTAAAACACATCAAGATAAATACCAGTTTAGCCATGTATTAAAATACGCTCTTATGGCGACAGCCGGATATATTATCATTTTTGTAATTATGCGCATTTTAAATCTTCATATTATTCCTGAACTAAGAGCTTTGAATTATATTCTCTTGTTTATTATTGCCGCTCTTGCTATAAAAACGTATAAAGAAGACAGCAAGAATCAAATGAGTTACCTCGAGGGGTTTCTAACCGGCCTTTTTGTGGCAAACGTTAGTTTTGCTGTATTTGCTTTAATCATGTATGTTTATTTAAAGTTTTTGGACGTGGCTTTTTTGCAGTTTATTGTTGATTATTCCCCTATGGGCATTAATCTTACTCCATTAAGTGCTGCTTTACTTATTTTCTTTGAAGGCCAGGCAATTGGTATTGTAACAGCATTAATTTTAATGCAATATTTCAAAAAGGACATCAATAAAATCACTAAGACAATTTAATTTTATTTTCCTTTTGGGAATAAGTTTGCCTAGTTTGTAGAGTCTAAACTACATATTTATAATAAGGAGAGAACAGAACCCCTTTCTGTATTTTAAACTTCCCCTTTTTATTATCATCAAAGCTTTTTTTTGTTTTATCGGCAAGATATTTTATTTCTTTCTGTAATTAATCATCCTTTTGGTTATTCAAAATTTTTCTAACCAAAAAAACAATTATGAAATAGACATGCACCGAACACAGTGCACTACATTTCCCGATTTATATCGGGAAACACTGATATTGATCCATGGCGTATCCGATAGCTATCGGATCCATATGACATTAAAAAAACAAATTATATACATATGAAAAAACAAAAAAAGCATCCTGTATCAAAAAACGAAACAGATAAGGATCCTAAAACTGAAAAAAAACAACATGAGGTTGCTGTAACGGCCGAGAATGAACCTAAACAAACAAAAACAGGAAGAACCCAAGGAAACAACCCCAAAACCGATCATACAAAGTCGAATAAAATGAAAGCCGGGAAGCCTTATAAAGAACAGTAATGATTAAATGAAGATTCTCACTCTTTGGCTTAAATGCTTAATTATTCTTATCATTTATAAAAATGCTTCTGCTCAAAGCGGGAGCATTTTTCAGCCAATTGATATTGGTATGAGTACATACAACAAAACTGAGCGGTACAAGCAGTTTGAAGGAAGGGAAATAAGAAAAATTAATATCGTTACTCTTGACCCAATTGGTTCAACAGTTGAAGACACCACAATTAATTACATTCCCTGGTATGGAAAAACATTAAATAAACTACATACTACCACCCGCAAATCAGTAATAGAGAATTTATTGTTAATTAAAGAAGGGGAAATTTTTGATGCATTGGCAACAAGAGAAACAGAAAGATTAATTAGAGATGCTGCTTTTGTAAAAGATACCAGAATTATTATTTCTGAAATAGATGATCATATGGTTGATATTACCATAATTGTTTCTGATTTGTTTTCAACTAATATTTCAATTATTTCATTTGAAGAACCAATTACAATACGTTTACATGAAACTAATTTCCTAGGACTTGCTCACGATATTGATAATACTTTCAGCTATGATTTTAAAAAAAAAACAGATTTTTCCATAAACGGAAGTTATACTATTCCTTATATTCATAATACTTATGCCTCTATTACAGCTCTTTATGAAAAAAGTCCTACAAGACAAACAAAAGGATTAATAATAAACCGATCCTTTTTTTCTCCCTTAACGGATTGGGCTGGTGGAATTGGGTTAATTGAAAATCATTTATTTCCAGAGCAGGCTGTGGCAAATGGAATAAATCCTTTTGAAACAAGGTTTATTGAACAAGATTATTGGATTGGAAGAAACTTCAATATAAATAAACAGGAAAGAAACTCCAGATTTGGAATTGCCGCAAGAATTAATCAAGTTTATTATTCATTAAAACCTCCCTTGCAGTCAGATACATTACAAATACACCAAAACAGTGTGTTCTTTTTAGGAACATTGGCTTATAATTTAAGACAATACTATATTGATCGTAATATATATCGTTTTGGAATAACTGAAGATATACCAAGGGGAATGCTAATTGCCTTAACGGGTGGATACCAGCAAAAAGAGTTGCTTTCAAGACCCTATATCAGAGCTAGGCTTGCTTATGGTGATCATTTTTCAGGTTTTGGAAATTTTTCAACGAGTATTGATGTTGGTACTTTCATATATAAAGGCAAAAAAGAGCAGGGAAGCTTAAACTATAGTCTTTCTTATTTTAGCGATATGTTTAAAGTAGGTAGCTGGGGCTTTAGGCAGTTTATTAATTCTCTGACAATTGTTGGTATTAACCGTTTGCCTAATGAAAGTGTAACACTTAGTGACAATTTTGAGCTATATGGGTTTCCTGGAGTAGTTAGTGGTACAAAAAAAACTTCCTTAAATTTTCAAAGCGTATTGTATGCTCCTTTTTCTGTTATTGGCTTTCGTTTTGCCCCTGTTATTCTTATTGGATTTGGGATGATTGGAAATAATAATAACCCCTTACTCCAGGGCACAGTTTATCAAAGTTATGGAGCAGGAATATTGATAAGGAATGAAAGTATTGCCTTTCGTACATTTCAGCTTTCTATTGCTATATATCCCCATTTACCCGGGTTTGACTCCCCTGATTATTCTATTAATCCTGTTGGTACTTTTGATTTAAGGTACACCGACTTTTTTATTGATAGACCTGGAGAAGTTCCTTATAGATGATTTGAATATAAAAAATGCTCCTCTGACTATAATTTGATGGCTCTTTTTTCTTTACCACCACTAAAATTGGTAATTATTCTATTTTCCAGGATTTGTTTCCACTCATTAATGCAGCAAGATCACCTTCTCCTTTTGTCTTTAAGGCTTCTTGTAATTGGAGAGCAAGTGCATCTTCATAACTAATTCTATTCTCGCTGTAAAAAACACCGAAAGGTCTCGGTAGACGCCCTGGTTGTCTATGATCATCAAAAAACCTGACCAACATGGAGGCTTTTACTCTATCTGTTTCATCATGAATCCATAAATCATCTAAAGAAGAACCTGCATGCAGATCTACAATCACAGGCTTAAAGCCATCCAGCTTAATTCCTTTCTCCTTATCCTTCCCAAAAATCAATGGTTTGCCTTGTTCAACAAAAATAGTTTCATCGGCTTTTGTATGTTTTTCTGTAAATACTTCAAAAGCCCCGTCATTAAACACATTGCAATTCTGGTAAATTTCCACAAGCGAAGTTCCATTATGCAAATTGGCCCTTAAAAGAATCTCTCTTAAATGTTTAGGATCTCTATCCATTGATCTTGCAATAAAGGTTCCTTCGGCACCAAGAGAAACAGCAAGAGGGTTAAATGGGTGATCCAGACTACCCATTGGTGTTGACTTGGTTATTTTTCCTTTTGGAGATGTAGGAGAGTATTGTCCTTTTGTTAACCCATAAATTTCATTGTTAAATAAAAGTACATTAACATTGAAGTTCCTCCTTAAGAGGTGAATAAAATGATTGCCTCCAATAGACAAAGCATCACCATCACCTGTAATTATCCATACGCTCAAATCAGGCCTTGTTGCTTTAAGACCACTGGCAATAGCAGTTGCACGTCCATGTATGCTATGCATCCCATAAGTATTCATATAATATGGAAAGCGTGAGGAACAACCAATCCCTGAAATAAAAACAACGTCTTCTCTATTTACTCCTATTTCAGGCAAAATACTTTGAACTTGCTTTAAAATAGAGTAATCTCCACAACCAGGGCACCAACGCACATCCTGGTCAGTTGCAAAGTCCTTAGCTGTTAATTGTTTTTCCTGTATGTTTTCTGATGTATTATTCATTTCTGTTGAGCATTTCGCGGATTTTAACTTTTATTTCTTCCACTGTAAAAGGCAAACCCTTAATTTTGTTTAACCCTTTGGCATCTTTCAAAAAAGCAGCCCTTAGTATTTGTAATAATTGACCATTATTCATTTCTGGAATGAGAATGTGTTCAAAATTATTCAACAATTGACCAAGATTTTTAGGAAGTGGATTTAAATATCTCAAATGCAAATGAGAAACTTCTAATCCTTCTGTTTTTAACTCATTTACAGCTGTTTTAATTGCACCATAAGTTGATCCCCAACCTATAACAAGCAGTTTTCCTGAATCTTTTCCTGAATCCATTTCTTGTAAGGGAATGAAATCTGCTATTCTTTGCACCTTCTCTTCTCTTAGTTTAACCATGAATTCATGATTGTCAGGATCATATGAAATGTTTCCTGTTTCGTGTTCTTTTTCCAATCCACCAATTCTATGTTCCAGTCCTTTTGTTCCTGGAATAGCCCATGGACGCGAGAGTTTCTCGTCTCTTTTATAGGGTTTGAAATTTTCCTTTTCTACAACTGAGGCATCAACAAATGGTGGTATGATAGGCTTCAAATCCTTTACTTCAGGAAACTTCCATGGCTCTGAACCATTTGCAATATAACCGTCAGAAAGAAAAATTACAGGAATCATATGTTCAATGGAAATACGGCAGGCTTCAAAAACAGCTTCAAAACAATCAGAAGGAGAGGAAGCCGAGATAACCGGAAGTGGAGATTCTCCGTTTCTTCCGTAAAGTGCCTGGAATAAATCCGCTTGTTCAGTTTTAGTTGGTAATCCTGTTGAAGGGCCGCCTCTTTGAACATTTATTACTAATAATGGCAATTCAAGCATTAAAGCCAAGCCCATTGCCTCACCCTTAAGTGCTATTCCTGGGCCAGAAGAAGCTGTAACACCAAAGCTGCCACCAAAGCTTGCTCCAATAGCAGAACATATCGCTGCAATTTCATCCTCGGCTTGAAATGTTTTTATGTTAAAATTCTTATGTTTTGAAAGTTCATGTAAAATATCAGAAGCTGGGGTAATAGGATATGAACCATAAAACAACTCAAGACCTGATTTTTGGGCTGCAGCAATTAATCCTATTGAGGTAGCCTGGTTTCCCATTATATTACGATAAGTCCCGGCAGGTAATTTGGCAGCTTTTACTTCATAATTTGAAGTAAAAACCTCACTTGTTTCCCCAAAATGAAATCCGGCTTTTAATGTCTTTACGTTTGCTTCAACTAGTTCAGGCTTCTTTTTGAACTTCTCATTGAGAAATTTAATTGTTTTATCAAGGCTTCTATTGTACATCCAGTAAATAAACCCAAGTACGAACATGTTTTTAGACCTGTCCATGTCTTTAGTGCCTAATCCTGATTCTTTAAGGCATTCCCTGGTAAGTTTTGTTATGTCCAGCTGAACAACCTTGTATTTTTCTAAAGAATTGTCATTAAGTGGATTAACTCCTTCGGGGTATTTTGAAAGGCGTAAATTTTTGGAATCAAAACCATCGGTATTTGCAATAATAGTACCTCCTGGTTTTAGTTGCTTTAGGTTGGCTTTAAGTGCGGCTGCATTCATAGTAACCAATACATCACAATTGTCTCCGGGAGTGAAAAGCTCAACACTTCCAAAGTGTAATTGAAAACCAGAAACACCTGCTAAAGTGCCTTGCGGGGCCCTAATTTCGGCAGGAAAATTAGGAAAAGTGCTGATATCATTCCCGTAAGCTGCGGCAGTATTAGTAAACTCTGAGCCTGTTAACTGAATACCATCACCAGAATCTCCAGCAAACAGGATGGTTACGGATTCTTTTTGTTCTTTAATTGTATTTTTCATCAATAATTAATCCTCTTTCTGTTTTTATGAATGGCCTTTAAAACTCAGTCACAATCTTAATTTATAAAAATTATTCATCGCATAATTATTATAAAAAACTAAGGCAAAGTTAGTACTATTTATACTATTTTCTCTGAAGCCATTGATATTAAAAACGTTTTTTGTGAAAATTTGTTTTTCCATTTGACCAAATCAAAATATTATGCTCTGATAATACCGTAAAGATTCATTTTTATTTAATTTCGTATAATATCATGACATAAAACATTTTTTAGCAGTGCAATAATTATTAAATAAAGTACGTTTATTCTGCCTGAATAAGGCAGGAAATGCTGATCATTTTTTGAAAAGTATATAACCCCTATTTCAAAACAAATGAAAATACTCAAACTTTTATTATTCCTGATGCTAATTGCTCCTGCAGTAATAGCACAAAAATCAGCTCAAGAATATTTTTATTTAGGCAATGATTTTTTTAAAAAAGGAGATCATGATATAGCTATTAGAGCTTATAACAAAGCTATTCTTCTTGACAGCAGCAATGCTGATATTTATTTTGCACGTGCTGTTGCAAAAACATATTTTCATGAATATTATGATGCTTTGCCTGATTATGACAAAGCCATTGAGCTCGATTCACTTAATGCTTTTTTTTACTTTAACAGGGGCCATGCCAGATTCGACAGGAGTGAATTTGCTGCTGCTTTTGAAGATTATTACCAAGCTACTTTGTTAGACCCCTCTGTTGCTGATTATTTTTTCAGCAGCGCTTTAACCAGGGCTAAGCTTGAAGATACTGAAGGAGCATTGGATGATTTCAATTCAGCTATTTTACTGGATTCAACAAAAAAAGAATATTACCTTAACAGGGGACTAATACTTTATAATTTAAATATGAAAGAGCTTGCAATGGAAGACTACTTGCAAGCCACAAGAATTGACCCCTATTATTCTGATGCTGTTTTTCACCGGGCTTTATACTATCACCTTGATTTGCAAGATTATCAGGCTGCGATAAAAGATTTCTCTTTTCTAATTAAGAAGGACTCCTATGACTATGGAATGTACTTAAACCGTGGCAATGTAAAATACGACATGGGTGATTTTAAAGGGGCTATTCGTGATTACTCTATTGCCATTGCCAATGACAGAGATGATGGATATCTTTTTTATGTAAGGGGCTTGGCAAAACTTGCAATGGGAAATATAAAATCAGCTTGCACAGATATATATAAGTCACATGTTCTTAATTATGAATTTGCTGGTGAAAAATTAAAGGAAGTTTGTCAGTAAAGCTTACCTATTAATATAATAAGTAAGCCCTATCCGTATATTTCTCAATGAAAAATCTGCTGTGAATTTTGCAAGAAAGTGAGTTTCTTTGTAAAGAAATTTTTCATCTCAATTAAAAATGATAATTAATTCTATAACCAAAACCAATGGTTTCACTTATCTTTTTAAATAAACTGTGATGGTATATGTAATAAGATGGAAAAACCTCTACTCCTTCTGTTAAAAATTCCTGTATAGGAAATACCACTTGACAACCCAATAGAATTGAAAGTATAATTATAGTTTTTTTCTTGATTATTAATATTTATAATTCCTTTTCCTAACCCGTAATTATAATTTATTTCAGAAAAAACATTAATCCTGGATGAAAAAAAACAATATCTAATATATGGCCCAAAAGAATATTCTTTTGAATAACTTCCAAAATCCCCATAATTAAGATCAACACCAGTGATTAGTTTATCAATAAAAAAATGACCATATCTAAAATTATAAAATCCTATAATTTTTTCTTTTCCAAAGCCAACTCTAGGTTGAAAACCTGCTAAATTCCTTCCCTTTTTATAAAATATCTCCCCTGTATTTTGAGCATTAACAATTGGTGCAAAAAATGAAATAATAAACACAAAACTAATTGTAGACCTTTTAAAATTTTTCAATGTATAATTCGAAAAAATAAAAACATCTGTTATTGCAATTCGAATTGTCCGTAGGGCCATAATTTGATAAAAAAGGCTTTTCTATTTTGTTGATTATTTACTGTTGTTCTTTTTTATTTTCAATATCCGGTTGTTTTGCAAAATTTTCAAAACCAGAAACAAGGTGCAGATCTCTTTGAGGATAAGGTATTTTAATATTGTTTTCTTTAAACTTTTCAAAAATGGAAAAATACAACTGACTTTTTAATACATTAGGGTTATCACTAAAGCTGGAAGTCCAAACCCTTAATATGAAATCTAACGAACTGCTTCCAAATGAATCAAAAAGCACATCCGGTTTTGGGAGTTTTTGAACTCCGGGATTTTCCTTTACTACCTCTAAAATCAGTTTTCTAACTTTCTCGGGGTCCTCTGTATAAGCTACGCCAATTGGAAAATTAAAACGTACATTCCTGTCGTTTAAACTCCAATTAATTACTCTTGTATTAATAAACTCAGAGTTAGGAACTACAATTGCAATATTATCATTAGTTATAACAGTTGTTGCTCTAGGTGCTATTTTAATAATATTACCTGTTACATCTCCAACAGCAATCCTATCACCAATCTTAACAGGTCTTTCAAAAAGAATTATTATTCCGCTTATAAAATTATTGGTAATGTTTTGTAATCCAAAACCAATACCAACACCAAGAGCACCAGCTATTAATCCCAGGGTACTTAAATCGAACCCTGTAGATTCCACAATCACCATTAGCCCGATTACAATAATGATGTACTTTACAATAGTACCTATGGCTTGCCTTACTCCAAGTACGATGTTGTATTTAACTAAAATTCGTCTTGTTAAAAGCAGCCGTAATTTTTCTGAAAAATAAAACAGTAAAAAAAGAGTGAAAAGCAGGTAGAAAATAGTACCGACAGTAAATGAGGTTTTACCCAATGTAAAAGTTTCATACTCAAATAATGGCCTTAAAATTTCTTCAATGTTTTTTAACCACTGCTTCATATTAAAATTTTATTACAATTTAAGTAATTTCTCTGATTTTTCGATGAGAAACACCGATTTAACTGATTAAAATATTCAGCTTCTCTTGATTTTTTAATGTTGATAACAGTATCTATATTCATTGTAGTAACCTTAATGGCATAAAGTATTAAAAATAAATGAAATTTTCAATTAAATTTTTGCTTAATCAGAGATGAGTATGATAAAAATCATAAATATAAAACTATCCTTATGACAATTCTATGACAATAATATATACTGAAATTACGAGTTTTGCATTCACAACAAGGATTTGAGCATTGAAGAATTTTAAAATTATAGCATTTACCCATAAAGTTGCAGAACTAAACGAAATTGGAAGGTTTCATTTAGATGCTGACGTACAAAAAGATTCCTTGCTTTCACTTAAAGAGGCCTCTGGAGTTGATGAGATAATGTACCTTTCTACTTGTAACAGGGTTGAGTTTTTAATTGTAACATCAAAAGAAATCGATCAAGATTTCTTAACTTCTTTTTTCAGCCAATTTAATGCTTCTTTTTCAAATGAGGAAATTAAAAATGCTGTTCAAAAAGCCTTGGTTTTTCAAGGAGAAGAAGCTTTAAATCATTTATTTAGTGTGGCAAGTTCGGTTGATTCTCTTGTGGTTGGTGAGCGGGAAATTATAACTCAGGTTAGAAACTCTTATGAGACCTGCTCGAAACATGGTCTTTGTGGAGATGTTATTCGTATTGTAGTTAAAAAGACCATTGAAACAGCAAAAAAAGTATATACTCAAACCAGAATAGCAGGAAAACCAATTTCCATTGTTTCTTTGGCTTACCGCAGGTTAAAGGAGCTAAATGTACAAGCCGATGCTCGTTTTTTAATTATTGGTGCAGGAAAAACAAATACTTCCATGGCCCAGTATTTAAAGAAGCATAAATTTGGCAATTTTACTGTGTTTAACCGCAGTTTGGTTAATGCAGAAAAATTAGCCTATGATTTAAAAGGCAAAGCTCTTCCTCTAAATGAACTTGCTAATTTTACAGGAGGGTTTGATGTTATTGTTACTTGTACAGGTTCATCGGACCCAATTATAACAAAAGAAATTTATTCTTTTTTAATCGGAAAAGATACTACAAAAAAAGTCATTATTGATTTAGCTTTACCCAACGATGTAGCACTTGAGGTAATTGAAAATTATCCCATAAATTACGTAGAAATAGAAACGCTTAAAATAATTGCGAATGAAAATCTTAAGGAACGTCAGAAAGAGTTGCAAGCCTGTGAGATAATAATTACCAATGCAATTTCAGAGTTCAGACAGGTTTTTAAAACCCGTATGGTAGAAAACGTAATGAAAGACATCCCTTTAAAAGTAAGAGAAATAAGAGAAATGGCTATTTCAACCGTTTTTGCTAAAGAATTAAGTGGTCTTGATGGCGAATCTAAAGAAGTGTTGGATAAAATCTTATCCTACATGGAAAAAAAATATATTAGTGTTCCTATGAAAATGGCAAAAGATATTTTTATGGATCCGCAACATGCCCAAGAAAAATCTATTTAATAATTTAATTCCAATCCTTTTAAAAGGAGAAATTCAAAATTGAAAAGAAAAGTAATTATAGGTTCCAGAGGCAGTGGACTTGCTTTATGGCAGGCTGAATATGTGAAGTCTTTACTGAAAAAAAATGGTGTAGATTCAGAAATTAAAATAATCAAGACTCAAGGAGACAAAATTCAACATTTGAGTTTTGATAAACTAGAAGGAAAGGGGTTTTTTACAAAAGAAATTGAAGATGCCCTGCTTGCAAAAGTAACTGACCTAGCAGTACATTCACATAAAGACCTGCCTACAACATCACCTATTGGGCTAATTGTATCGGCAGTATCTGTTCGAGGGAATCCTTCTGAACTTATTATAATTAATAAAAACGCAGTTGATCCATCCTTAAAATATTCCATGAAAAAGGATGCTATTGTGGGCACATCTTCTGCCAGAAGAAAGTGTCAACTGCTCGCTCATCGGGAGGACTTACAAATAAAGGATATAAGAGGAAATGTTCCCACCAGGATTGATAAATTAAGAAAAGGAGATTTTGATGCTATTATGATAGCAGCAGCTGGTGTGGAAAGACTTGAAATAAACCTGGATGAATTTGATGTAATAAAACCATCTGCAAGAGAATTTATTCCTGCACCTGCTCAAGGAGTTCTGGCTATTCAGGTAAGGGAGGATGATACAGAATTGATTAAGAAACTTAGGGCAATTAATGCTACTGATGTAGAAGAATGTATTGCTGTGGAAAGAAAAATTCTTAATCTTTTTGATGGAGGCTGCCAATTACCATTAGGTTCTTATTGCTTTAAGGAAAATGATGTTTTTAAAGTATATACTTCAAAAGCAGATAGCTGGAATAGCCCTCCAAAAAGAATTTATGCAGAAGCTTCATCAACAAAGGGCCTTGCAGAATCTATCGTAGAGAAAATTAGAAATTTTAAGCCTTGTAGAGTATTTATCACACGTGATATTTCTGAAAACAATTACTTTTACAGATCACTTGATTCAAACCGTTACTTAGTTACCGGACAATCCTTAATTGACATTAAACCTATTCGTTTTTCGTCCATTCCTGATACAGACTGGATATTCTTTTCCAGTAGTCATGCGGTTATTGAATTTTTTAAACAAAAACCTAGCATAAAAACCGGAATTAAATATGGAGTTATTGGAAAAGGTACAGAAGCAACATTAAATACTTTTGATATTAAAGCTGATTTTGTTGGAGCTTCTGCTGAAACTAATCTTGTTGGAAAAGAATTTGCACAAATTGCAGATGGGAAAGGAGTTTTGTTTCCCCAGGCAAAGGATTCTTTAAGGAGCGTGCAAAAACAACTTTCCTTTCAAACAAAAGTTTATGATCTCTTTGTTTATAAATCTACTTCAAAAAATAAAATAACTATTCCTGAAACAGATGTTGTAGTGTTTACAAGCCCATCGAATGTGGAAGCATTTTTTAAACATTCTGATTTAAGTAATGTACAACGGGTAATTTGTATAGGCACAACCACTGCTGCCAAACTCAAAATTTTTGGTGTATCAGATCCTGTACTTCCAGAATATCCTGATGAAGCAGGACTACTTCAGGCTATTTTCGGACTGAGTTTTTAAAAAACAAAAATATGATGATTCAACGCCCCCGCAGAAATCGTAAATCACAAGTTATTAGGGACATGGTTCAGGAAACCGAATTATCGGTTAAGGATTTTATTTATCCTGTTTTTTTAACACAAGGTAGTAATAAAGCCGAAGAAATAAAATCAATGCCTGGCATTTACCGCTTTTCATTGGACTCTATGTTAAAAGAAATGGAAATATGCATGAAGGCCGGAATAAAATCTTTTGCCATATTTCCTCAAATAGAAGAAGCATTAAAAGATAAATATGCTACTGAGAGTTACAGGGAAGGAAATCTATATTTAAAAGCAATAAATGAAGTTAAAAAACAATTCCCGGAAGCTTGTATTGTTAGTGATGTTGCTATGGATCCATACAGTTCTGAAGGGCATGATGGAATTGTTGAAAATGGGGAGATCATTAATGATTCCACACTTGAAGTTTTGGGTAAAATGGCTATTGCCCAGGCACGTGCAGGAGCAGATATAATTGCTCCCTCAGATATGATGGACGGGCGTGTGGGATATTTAAGAAAAGCTTTGGATAATGAAGGCTTTTCCAATGTATCTATAATGGCTTATTCAGCCAAATACGCAAGCGCTTTTTACGGTCCTTTCCGTGATGCTCTTGATTCAGCTCCAAAATCAGGTGATAAAAAAACCTATCAAATGAACCCTGCCAATCAACGGGAAGCTTTAATTGAAGCAGAACTTGATTATACAGAAGGTGCAGATTTTCTTATGGTTAAACCTGCTCTTGCTTATCTCGATGTGATTAAATTGTTAAAAGATAACTTTGACATCCCAATTGCCGCTTATAATGTTAGTGGAGAATATGCAATGATTAAAGCAGCAAGCATTAATGGCTGGCTGGATGGCGAAAAAGCAATGTTGGAAAGCCTTACATCAATTAAAAGAGCCGGGGCAAAAGTTATTTTGTCCTATTTTGCAAAGGAGTTTGCTTTACTAAATAAATAGTCCTTTTTTTAGTTTGATTTAAATCCAAGCAAAACAAAATGTATATTTTATTTTCAGCAGTTAATAAAATCTAATGCACAAACAATTAAATGTCCTTTTTATAAGCTTAACTGCCTTAGTGTTTTCGTTTTTACTTATTCCTAATATTTTCCAGGAAGGATTATTTATGGACGGGCTGATTTACAGTACCACCGGACTTAATTTAGCCAAGGGAACCGGTACTTTCTGGAATCTTTCTTTCACTAAAACCATTATTAGCAATTTTGATGGACATCCTCCCCTTGCTATGTACTTGCAAAGTATATTTTTTAAACTTTTTGGGGACAGCCATTCAATTGAAAAATTTTACTCTTTCATAACAGCTGTTATTACTGCTATATTAATGATTTCAACTTGGAATTTCTTTCATCAGGGAAAATCTACAAAGCAACTTTCCTGGTTGCCTGTTTTATTATGGATAACCATTCCTGTTTGTTTTTGGTCCTACCAGAACAATGTACTTGAAAACACTATGGGTGTTTTTACATTGGCTGCAGTTTTAATTTCCATTTATGCGCTTAATAAAGATGGACTCCTAAAGTACATTTTATTGTTGTTCCCGGCCCTGTTTATGGTGTTGGGTTTTTTAACAAAAGGATTTCCTGCATTTTTTCCCTTAGCTGTTTTTGGTCTTCATTTTATTGTTTATCAAAAAAAATCTTTAGCTGAAACATTTATAAATACTGTTTTTGTTTTCTTAGTAAGTGCTTTTATACTTTTCCTTGTTTTTTATGATGATTCGGCCCGGGCTTTTATTACAAATTACATAAATGTACAAGTGTTAAGCAGCCTTAAGGGAAACCTTGTAGTGGACCCAAGAACATTTGTTGTTGTTAGATTATTAAGAGAACTGATGGCTCCATTTTTCTTAATGCTCCTTATATTTTTAATTGCTTTTTTAGTGAACAGAAAAGAAAACACTGTTTTTACTTTAATAAAAAAGGAGAATGTAAAAGATTCTCTTTTTCTTATTTTAATTGGATTATCAGCCTCAATGCCAATTATGATTTCCCCTAAGCAAATGGGTTTTTATCTTTTACCCGCTATTCCATTTTTTGTGCTTGCTTTCTCAGTGATTATAGCCCCTTTAATCATTAATACATGTTCAAAGAAAATCAGTTCAGGTTTTTATTATGCAAACTACACTTTCTTTTTATTTGCATTAATTTCTATTTCAATTTATACCAAGCACAATTCAGTTAACCCCACACGGGACAAAGAGCTTTTAGCCGATGTGAAAACATTGAGTAATTACCTGGAAAAGGGAACCACTATTGGTGTAAGCCCGCCTCTATTTGCAAACTGGTCTCTTATTGGTTATTTGCAACGGTATTATTTTATTAATATGGAGGATGCGAATGCTCAGAAATATATATTAACTGATAAGAACTCTCCTCTTGAAAAGGAGAACTATCAATTAGAATTGGAAACCACGGGTTTACTTTTATACGTAAATCAAGATTAGAAAATTTTATTAATCCTTGTAATGATTCCCAATAGTGTCGTAAAACTATAATCCCAACAACACCTCAACCGGATCTTTAGATCCAAAAAGGAGTTTAGTAGGGTCCTCAAGCATTTCTTTTACTTTAACAAGAAAAGATACCGATTCCTTTCCATCAATGATTCTGTGGTCATAAGAAAGAGCGATATACATCATTGGACGTATAACAACCTGGCCTTTAACTGCCATTGGGCGCTCAACTATGTTATGCATTCCCAAAATAGCACTTTGAGGGGGATTAATAATAGGGGTTGACATTAAAGAGCCGAAAACACCACCGTTGGTAATAGTAAAAGTACCACCCGTCATTTCATCCACTGAAATTTTTCCATCCCGGGCTTTTTTGGCAAGTTCTCCTATTTTTGCTTCAATTTCTGCTAAAGACATTTGTTCCGCATTACGAATAACAGGAACCATTAAACCTTTAGGGGCACTTACGGCAATTCCTACATCAGCATAATTATGGTAAACAATTTCATCTCCATCAATCATTGCATTTACTGTAGGAAATAAATTTAAAGCCTCTGTAACTGCTTTAGTGAAAAATGACATAAAGCCAAGACCTACACCATGGGTTTCTTTAAATTTATCTTTGTATTTTCCTCTAAGTGCCATTACACTACTCATATCTACTTCATTAAAAGTAGTTAGCATTGCAGTTTCATTTTTAACTGCAACAAGCCTTTGAGAAATTTTCTTGCGAAGGGAAGTCATTTTTTGATTATCCGTATCCCTTGTTCCTCCCCATCCTCGTGCAGCTTCCTCATTAAACCCTGCTGAGAGCGCTTTTAAAACATCTTCTTTGGTAATTCTTCCTGCCATGCCGGTACCTTTTACCTTTGAAGGGGAAATCCCGTTTTCATCAAGTATTTTTTTAGCTGCAACAGAAGGGTGTCCGTTGGCATAAGAAGATTTATCTGAAACAGAAACAGTTTCAGGCTTTTTCTCTTCTTTTTTCTCTTCTTTTTTTGCCTCTGCCACTACCGGTTCTTTTTTCTCGGCCTTTGGTTTGCTTTCCCCTGCAACAGAGGTATCAATTTTACACACCACATCTCCAACAGTAACTGTTTCTCCAGACTGAACTAATATTTTAAGTTCTCCTGCTTCTTCTGCGTTTAATGTTAATGTAGCTTTATCAGAATCTATTTCACATATTTCTTCATCCTTTTCTACATAATCCCCATCAGATTTAAGCCAATTGGCTATTTCAACTTCTGTAATTGACTCTCCCGGGCTGGGAACTTTCATTTCTACAATCATAATTTCTATTATAAAATCTGTTTTTAATTTATAAAGATTACAAAATTATTTTTCAACCAGTACATTTCCAAATACTTTATCCACGATAGCCTTTTGTTGCATCATGTGGATTTTGCTATAACCTGTGGCAGGAGTGGAGTTTTCAGATCTAGAAACAACTTTTAATCCTGGGGTTAGTGGTCCGAATTTTCTTAAAATATATGACCAGGCACCCATGTTCTCAGGCTCTTCCTGAACCCAAAGCCATTCTTTTGCCTGCTTGTATTTTTCCATCACCTTATTAAGCTGCTCTATTGGTAAGGGATAAAGCTGCTCCATTCTCACTATAGCAACATTACTGATGCCGTCCTTCTCTTTTTGCTCTAGCAGATCGTAGTATATTTTTCCACTGCAAAAGGCCACTTTTGTAATCACATCAGGGTTTGCGCTTTCATCATCTATTATTTCTTTAAACCCTCCCGAACTAAAATCTTTTAATGATGATGTGCACTTAGAATATCTTAACAAGCTTTTAGGAGTAAACACTATAAGTGGTTTTCTAAAAGCTCTATGTAATTGTCTTCTTAAAAGATGGAAAAAATTAGCAGGAGTTGTACAATTAGTAATTTGCATATTGTTATCCGCACACATCTGAAGAAAACGCTCAATTCTGGCACTTGAATGCTCCGGGCCCATTCCTTCATAGCCATGAGGTAATAACATTACCAATCCGTTCATTCTTCTCCATTTATATTCTGCACAAGAAATAAATTGATCAATAATGATTTGTGCACCATTAAAGAAATCTCCAAACTGTGCTTCCCATATTGTTAGTGTTTGCGGAGAAGCCATCGCGTATCCAAATTCAAATCCAAGCACCCCATACTCAGAAAGCAGGGAATTGTAAATTTCAAGCTTTGCTTGTTTTTCACTGAAATTATTTAATGGAACGTATTCTTCTTCAGAATCTTCAATTTTAATTACAGCATGACGATGAGAAAATGTTCCTCTTTCAACATCCTGTCCACTAAATCTCACCGGACTGCCTTCATTAAGTAAAGTCGCATAAGCCATTAATTCAGCCATTCCCCAATCATAGCTGTCTTTCTTGATCATTTCCCTTCTGTCATTAAACAACTTTTTAGTTTTATTGAAGAAGTTTTTATCTGTGGGAAGAGTTGATATTTTTTCGGCAATTTCAAGGAAGGTTTTCTTATCAACAGCAGTAACAGGGGAAGCAACAAAATCTTCATTTGTTGCCATTTTAAGTCCTTTCCAGGCTCCGTCAAGAAAAGAGGTAATCCTGGCTTTTTCTGTTTGCTTTGCTTCTGTAAGCATTTCCTGAAGCATGCTTTTAAAACCTTCTTCCATTTCCTTGGCAAGACCGGCTTCAACTTCTCCTTGTTTTAAGAGTTTGTTATTATAAATTTCCCTTGGATTAGGATGCTTTGCAATTGCTTTATATAATATAGGTTGGGTAAAACGTGGTTCATCACCTTCGTTATGGCCATATTTTCTGTAGCAAAGAATATCTATAAATACATCTTTATTGAATTTTTGTCTGAACTCCATTGCTAATTGACAAACGTAAACAAGGGCTTCTACATCATCGCCATTAACATGAAACACAGGGGAAAGAACAACCTTGGCAACATCAGTGCAATAAACGCTGGAACGGGCATCAAGGTAATTTGTGGTAAAACCAACCTGATTATTTACAATAATGTGAATAGTTCCTCCTGTTTTATAACCTTCGAGTTGAGACATTTGAATTACTTCATAAACAATTCCCTGCCCCGCAATTGCTGCATCACCATGAATAAGTATAGATGCTGCTTTTGAATAATCTTTATTATGGAAATTATCTATTTTAGCTCTTGTAATTCCTTCCACAACAGGATCAACTGCTTCAAGATGGGAAGGATTTGGAGTTAAACTAAGATGGATTTTTTTTCCTTTATTGGTATATTGATCACTTGAGTAACCAAGGTGGTATTTAACATCACCGTCAAAAAGCGAGTCTTCTGCTCCCCTGCCTTCGAATTCTGTAAAAATATCTTTATAGGTTTTGTTTAGAATATTGGCTAAAACATTTAACCTTCCACGGTGAGACATTCCGATTACAAAATCATCAATACCAAGCTCTGCTCCTTTTTCAACAACTGTGTCAAGTGCTGGAATTAGTGTTTCAGCCCCTTCAAGTGAAAATCTTTTTTGTCCAACAAATTTTGTATGAAGGAAATTTTCGAAAACCACAGCCTGGTTAAGCTTATTTAAAATTATTTTCTTTTCCTCTAGTTTAAAATCAGGAGTGTTTTTACAACTCTCCATTTTACTTCTGAACCATTCAAGAATTTCCTGGTTTCGAATATACATATATTCTACACCTATTGACTGGCAATAAGTTTGCTCTAAATGAGCAACAATATCTTTTAATTTTGCTGATCCTATACCTATTTGTGATCCAGCTTGAAAAACTGTTTCAAGATCGCTATCAGAAAGGGCAAAGTTTTCAATTGCAAGGGTTGGAGCATATTGCCTTCTTTCTCTAACAGGATTTGTTTTGGTGAAAAGATGACCTCTGGTTCGATAAGCAATTATAAGATTAATTACATTGAACTCTTTCAAAACATTTTCAGGAACCTCAGCACCAGGCGCTTGATCATAATTTGCTTTTGCAAATTCAAATCCTTCAAAAAATTTCTTCCAAGAAATATCTAACTCCTCTGGACTGTTTTTATATTGTTTGTATAATTCATCAATTGACGAAATGTCTGCGTTGCTTAGATAGGAGTATTTATCCATTTTACTGCTTGAGTATTTTTTAAGTACTAGCAAAAGTACAATTTTTGTAAGATTCTATTTAAAATATTAACAAAAAAGAGATTAACCTTGATGTTTTTACTGTTGATTTTTATAAAAATTCCTACTTACGGCTTTTTGCAGTTCCCTTTTTACAATTAATACAGCTATTTCTTTAACCAAATCAACTCTGCTTTTTTCTTTTGCATTGTCTAACGTGGCCTCACTTATGTCTACCTTGTACATAAGAGCCAAAAACAGTTGATATTTATTATGATAGAGATTGTCCAAAATTGGATGAATTGCATCCAAAAGTCCTTCAAAAGTAGGTACTGCTTGTTCGGGCATAACTTCTTCTTCCCCTATGCATACAAAATCCTTATTAATTCCGGCTAAAGTATCACGTAAAATTTCTTTATGGTTAATGAATGCTGAAATATCTGGTAAATCCATTTATTCTGGTTGTAATGTGTGAAGATAATAAAATCAAATTACATCATCAGCATAAAAAGTAACCCACAAAAGCCCGGCATTCTTAAAAAAATATTTATCTTAGAAATTTGAAATTTGAATTTGAAATAAAGTAAACAAAAAAAAGGAAAAATGGTAACCAAATTAGAGCAGAAAAGAGAACATAGTTTTTTTGGAGATGTGACCCGATATTTTGACAATGCCGTAAAACATCTTGATTATCCAAAAGGTCTGCTTGATCAGATTAAAAACTGCAATAGTGTTTATCAAATCAATTTTCCTTTAAAGGTAGGAAACGAAATACAAGTAATACAAGCATTCAGGGTGGAGCATAGCCATCACAAGCAACCAACCAAAGGTGGTATAAGGTATTCAGATAATGTTACCCAGGATGAAGTAATGGCGCTTGCTGCACTTATGACTTACAAATGTGCAATTGTAGATGTCCCTTTTGGAGGGGCAAAGGGTGGAATAAAAATCAACCCCAGAAAATATACTGTTGAACAATTGGAAAAAGTAACAAGAAGGTACACTTCAGAGTTAATTAAAAAGAATTTCATCGGTCCTGGTGTTGATGTTCCTGCTCCAGATTACGGAACCAGCGAACAAGAGATGTCGTGGATTGTTGATACTTATCATGCTTTCTATCCCGGAAACCTAGACGCTATGGCTTGTGTTACAGGCAAACCGGTTAGCCAGGGAGGAATAGAAGGAAGAAAAGAAGCAACAGGCTTAGGCGTTTTTTTTGGCATGAGAGAAGTCTGCAGTTTTAAGGAAGACATGGATAAGCTGGGCTTGAAAACAGGAATTAGAAACAAAACTGTTATAATACAAGGCCTTGGAAATGTAGGTTACCATGCAGCAAAGTTTTTTTATGAAGACGGTGCAAAAATTATAGCAATAGCTGAATATGAAGGAGCGGTATATAATGCGGAAGGATTAAATTATCAGGAATTGTTTGATCATAGAAAAAAAACCGGATCAATTTTAAATTTCCCAGGAGCAACAAATATTGAAAAATCAGGAGAAGCACTTGAACTGGAATGTGATATTTTAATTCCAGCAGCACTTGAAAACCAGGTTCACTATAAGAATGCAGAAAGAATAAAAGCAAAGATAATAGGAGAAGCGGCCAATGGTCCTATTACACCTGAGGCAGAAAAAATACTTAATGCAAAGGGTATTTTAATTGTTCCTGACATTTTCCTTAATGCAGGAGGTGTAACAGTTTCCTATTTTGAATGGCTTAAGAATTTATCTCATGTTCGATTTGGCAGATTAGGCAAAAGATTTGATGAAAACATGAATAATCAAATGTTGTCAGCAATTGAAACAATTACAGGAAAACCATTTACGGATTTACATAGAAAACAAATAGGCCGAGGTGCCGATGAACTTGATTTTGTATATTCCGGTTTGGAAGAAACAATGACTGAAGCCTATAGAGACATAAGGGCTGAATATAAAAACGGGAATGGAATACCTGATTTACGAACTGCTGCTTTTGTTGTTGCTATTAGAAAAATTGCAAGTTCATATGAATCACTAGGGATTTTCCCATGATAAATCCAGCATCTTCTACTGTACTTATTACTGGAGGAACTGGGTTTATTGGCTCTCACCTTACAAATCTTCTTCAATCAAAGGGTTTTCTGGTTACCCATTTAAGCAGATCAATAAGTGAAAAAGAAAAAGTAAAAACATTTAAATGGGATATAAAATCAGGAAACATTGATCCACAGGCTCTGGCAGGAGCAGATTATATAATCCATTTGGCCGGTGCTGGCATTGCCGATAAAAGATGGACCAAAGAAAGAAAAAAGACAATTATCGAAAGCAGGGTAAAATCAGCTGAAGTTATTTATAATCAAGCTGCCAAAACCTCACATAAAATAAAGGCCTTTATTTCAGCATCTGGAGTGAATTATTACGGAACAATAACTTCTGAAAAAATATTTAAGGAGCAGGATCCGCCCGGGGATGACTTTATGGCTTATACTTGCAAATTATGGGAAAAAGCGGCCGATGAATTCTCAAATTTAAAAATAAGGACTGTTAAGCTAAGAACGGCACCTGTTTTCGGCCCCGATGGAGGAGCTTTGAAAACTATTGCCATACCGGTTAAATATTATCTGGGAGCTCCTTTAGGTTCTGGAAATCAATATTTCCCTTGGATACATATTGATGATTTATGTAAAATGTATTTACAGGCAATCCAAAATAAAAACATGGAAGGAGCTTACAATGCTGCAGCACCAGATCACATAACCAATAAGGACTTGACAAAAACAATTGCAAAAGTGCTCAAAAAACCACTTGTTTTACCAAATGTTCCTGCTTTTGCAATTAAGCTTGCATTGGGCGAATTAGCTCAGGCAGTATTAAATGGAAGTAGGATTTCTTCTGAAAAAATAATAGAAACAGGTTTTGAATTTAATTTTCCGGATTTAAGGGGTGCCTTAGAGGACTGTTTAAAAAAACAAGGAGAAAATTAAATTTTTACAAATAGCAGCAACATCTTACATTTCCCTTACCATAAGGCTATCAGCTAATTCAAGTAAATTGTTTTTTTTACTTTCCTCAACATTTACTGATTCCAAGAAGCTAATTCCTTTAAGAAAATATTTGCCCATTTCATTACTGGCTTCTGCTTTTATCTGATATTTTTCAAAAATAGCCAATACTAGTTTAATCTTTTCTTCTGGATTTTCGGGATTACTTGAAAACATAAGCTGAAGTTGCTTTTTGTCCTGTTCATTTGCAAGTTCCAGTGCTTTTAAATATAAAAATGTTTTTTTATTGGTGATTATATCTCCGGCAATTTGTTTTCCGAATTTCTCAGGATCGCCATATGCATCTAAAATATCATCCTGTAATTGGAAAGCAATGCCTATATTCTTTCCAAATTCATAAAGAAGGGAAGCATCTTTTTCCGGAGCATCTGCTATTATTGCACCCATTTTTAAACTGGCAGCAAGTAATACAGCTGTTTTCAATTCAATCATTTTAAGATATTGATTAATATCAGTGCTATTTGTTTCATAGTTCATGTCCATTTGCTGCCCTTCACATACTTCAAGGGCAGTCTGATTAAAGACAAAAAGCAAATTTGAGAGCAATTCACCAGGATAAGTTGAAAGCAACTGATAGGACTTTATCATCATTGCATCCCCAGATAAGATAGCAATGTTTTCATTCCACTTTTTATGGATTGTTTCTTTGTTTCTTCTTAAAGGGGCTTTGTCCATAATGTCATCATGGATTAAAGTAAAATTATGTAGAACTTCAACTGCAATTGCAGCATTTAAAGCTGATTCAACAGGCTTACAAAACAAATCGCACCCTAAAAGAACCAATAAAGGCCTCATTCTTTTCCCGCCTAACTTCAGCATATAGGAAAGAGGCTCATATAATTCTATGGGTTTTCCCTGAATACTGTTTGCATAAGAAATAATGTATTGTTCTATTTCCTTTTGTAAATTTTGTATTGCCTCTTGCATGTTTAATCCTAAAGTATAAAAGAGGTATTCTCAATGATTTTTTTTAATCCATCTTCCAGTTCAACCGGCTCCCTTTTTAAGAGCTGTTTCATCTTTTCAATGTCAGGCTGTCTTCGAGTCATATCACCCTCCTCGAGTGGATCAAGGTGAATAATTCGTGAAGAAGAATTTGTTACTTTTATTATTGTATTGGCAAGTTCCAATATTGTAATTTCCTTTTCTCCACCCACATTCACTACATCATTAACGAATTTATTTTCAAGGAAAGCATTTACACAGGCGTCTATATTATCGTTAATGTAACAAAATGTACGCGTTTGCATTCCATTGCCATAAATAGTTATATCCTTGTTTTTTAAGGCAGCGGCAATAAACTTAGAAACAACAAAATCTTTGCTTTGCTTAGGTCCATAGGTATTAAAAAATCTAAAAATGGTGTAATCCAGATTATATTCTGTTTTATATGAACGAAGATATGCCTCACCAACGTTTTTCACAATGGCATATGGAAGCCTTGAATTAAGGGGTGTAGTGTGTTCATTCTGGGGAAACTCAACAGGTTCTCCATATACTTCTGAAGACGAGGAATAAAAAACTCTTTTTACTCCTGTGTTTTTTGATAAATGCAAGATGTTTTTTATTCCTGTTATATCATTTAAAACTTTAACCGGGTTGCTCAATGTCCTTTTAACACCAACCAATGCGGCATAATGAAAAACATAATCAAACTGCCAGGCGTAAAAAATCCCAGAAATATCAGTCCATTCGTTTACATCACATTTTATAAAACGGATATTATTATTTATAGAAACGGGTACTTTATCAATGCATCCTGTGATTAGGTTATCTGCAATTACTATAAAATTTGAAGCATCTGCAGCCAATTTTTCAGCCAAAGCACTTGGAATAAAACCAGCCCCTCCGGTAATAAGTATTTTAGCCATGTCAATAAGGATTAAGGCAAATTAAGTAAGTAATTTCCATAACCACTTTTCAAAAGTGGTTGAGCAAGATTTATTAATTGTTCTTTATTTATATAATTCATTCTGTAAGCCACTTCTTCAACACAACCAATTTTAAGGCCTTGTCTTTCCTCTATTACCTGAACATACTGTCCGGCCTGCATTAAAGAATGAAAAGTTCCAGTATCCAGCCAGGCGGTGCCCCTGTCCAAAGTGGCAACTTTTAATTTTCCGCTTTTTAAATAATGTTTATTTACATCAGTGATTTCATATTCGCCCCTTTTACTTGGCTCTAACTCTTTAGCTATATTAACTACGGAGTTATCATAAAAATATAAGCCAGGAACGGCAAAATTAGATTTTGGTTTTTCCGGCTTTTCTTCAATAGAAACAGCGTTTTTGTTACTGTCAAACTCAACCACGCCATATCTCTCAGGATCTGAAACATGGTAAGCAAACACAACCCCGCCTATAGGATTGTTAATGGACTGTAGCAAAACAGACATTCCAGAACCATAAAAAATATTATCGCCAAGAATTAATGCGACATTGTCATCACCTATGAACTCCTCACCTATAACAAATGCTTGAGCAAGTCCATTAGGGATTTCCTGAACTGCATAAGAAAATTTACATCCTAAATTTTTTCCGTCACCAAGAAGTTTTTCAAAATTAGGTAAATCTGAAGGGGTAGAAATAATAAGAATTTCATTGATTCCAGCCATCATTAAAGTAGATAGCGGATAATAAATCATGGGTTTATCGTAAACAGGCATCAATTGCTTGCTAACGGCCAATGTTAAGGGGTGAAGGCGGGTTCCTGAGCCTCCTGCAAGTATAATTCCTTTCATATTTTATATTAAAAGTTATAATCAGACTTTTTCTCTTATAACTAAGAAATGATTATTCTACAATGTATCAGGAACAATTTTTCCTTTGTTTTTTTTAATTTCCAAAGCATGTAGTTCTATATCTTCTTCCTCGTCAATTATTTGTACCATTGGTTCTTTAAAAGCCTTGGTGGTTAATGATTTTTCCAACGAAAGCAATAAAGTAGGCAAAAGGATTAAGTTAGAGAGCATGGCTACAAAAAGTGTAATGGAAACTAAAATACCCAGAGCCACTGTACCACCAAAATTAGAAACGGAAAATATTCCAAAACCAAAAAACAGCACAATTGAAGTATAAATCATACTTACACCAGATTCTCTTAATGCTGCTATTACAGATTCTTTAATGTTCCATTTCATCAGTTTTAGTTCCTGACGGTACTTGGCAAGATAATGTATTGTATCATCAACTGAGATACCAAAAGCAATACTGAACACAAGAATAGTTGAAGGTTTTATTGCTATTCCAAAATAACCCATAAGCCCTGCTGTAACTAGTAATGGAATAAAGTTAGGAATAAGAGATACAATGACCATTCTGTAAGATGAAAACAGAATAGACATAAGAATAGAAATAACAAGAATAGCAAGAGCAAGGCTTGTAAAAAGATTTTTAACCAAAAAGTTTGTTCCTTTTAAAAATACAATGCTATTACCCGTTAGTACAACATCATATTTAGCAGGATCAAAAATGGAATCAATACGCGGCCTGATTTCATCTTTGATTCTTTTCATTTTCTTTGTGCCTATATCTGCCATCTGGGCACTCACCCTTGTATAGCGCTTGGTAGAGTCGATGAAACTTCTTAGCATAGTATCTCTGGCTCCCATTTTTGAAGTAAAATAAGGGGCAAGAAAACTCTTTTCCATTTCAGAGGGAAGGCTATATCTTTCAGGACTTCCGTTATAGTAGGCCTGTTTGGAGAATTTAACAACCTCTGCCATTGAAACAGGATTGGAGAATTCAGGATATGAAGCAATCAATTCCTGCAATTTGTCAATTTTTTTCAGTGTTGACAATTGACTGGCGGCACCTTCTTTTTTTGTATCAATAGAAACTTCAAATGGCATTACTCCACTGAAGTTATCCTGGAAAAACATCAAATCCACAACAATTGGGTCGTGCTTTGGTAAGTCGTCTACAATATTTCCGGTTGTTTCAATCTTGCTTATCCCATTAATGGCAAGGGCAATAACTATAACTGTAACTATGTAAACAGTTTTTCTATATCCCAGTACAATGGTGACAAAACGTTCTACAATATTGAAAATCAATTTGTTTTCCAGATGTTTTGTATTTTTTTCATTTGGAGGAGGAAAATAGCTGAATATAATGGGTATTAATAATAAACTTAATACAAAAACGCATAGAATATTGATGGATGCAACAATACCAAACTCCTGTAAAATCCTGCTATTGGTTACAATAAATGCTGCAAAACCAAGAGCTGTTGTTGTATTGGTAAGTAATGTTGCTCCCCCAATTTTTTGTATAGAACGTATCAGTGCTTTAGCTTGGTTTCCATGTATTTTATATTCTCTGTGATATTTATTTAACATGAAAATGCAATTGGGAATACCAATAACAATAACCAGTGGAGGAATAAGAGCTAATAATATGGTGATTTTAAAATCAAAAAGTGCTACCGTTCCCAGGGAGTAAATTACCCCGATAGCCACAACCATCATTGAAAAAAGTGTTATTTTGATGGATCTGAAAAACAGGTATAAGATTAAAGTAGTAACCAGTATAGCCAGTAAAATGAACAGTTTTAATTCCGCAGCCACTTTTGTGGTCATATTACTACGGATATAAGGCAAACCTGAATAATGTACCTCTAAACCAGCACTAGCCATATCCTGTTCTATGATCTCCTTAAGCCCCAGCATGAATTTGTCCCTTTCGGCAGAATTAACTATTTTCTTATCTATGGAAACAGCCATAAGGGTGGCCCCTGAAGTATCATTATATATGCGGCTTTGATAAAAAGGAAGTGAAAATATAATCTCTTTTAAACTGTCTAATTCCTCTTGTGTTTGAGGCGCCCTTTTAACAACTGGCTGAAAATCGAACTTCTTTACCGAATCATTCTTAGTAATATTATAAATATGGGCCAGGGAAATAACCTCATCCACCCCTTCAATTTCTTTTAACCGATTTCCCAGATTATACCATGAATTGAATTTTTCCAATTCAAACAAGTTTGGTTCTTTAAGACCAATGGCCAGAATATTTCCATCCTCTCCAAATCTTTCTTTGAAAGTCTCATATTCAATTAAAGTTGAGTCACTAGAGGGCAACAGTTTTAAGAATTCATAATCCATGCTTACTGTTGAAGCTTTATAGGTCATAAAAGCTGTAACAAGCCCTAATAGGATCAGAATTGAAATTCTGTTACGTAAAATTAAACTACAAATCGTACCCCACATAAAATAAAAAATATATTAATCAAAAGCAAGTGTCGAAATTATGAACTAATTAAGCAATATCAAAATAAAACAATGATAGCAGATGCTAAAGTAGGTTTATATAATACTTCTAATAGTTCAAAAAATAAAAAAATTAAACGCAAATGCATTGATAATAGTGCAGGTTCAGTTGATTTATAAAATAAAAATGTATTTTTGGAATGAGATTTGTAAAACCCCTGTTCAAAACATTATTTTATGACTTATTCTATTTTATCTTCCATTAACAGTGATTTTAAAAAAAACCCTACGCTTAAATCCTGTGTTATTTATTTAGCAAATTCTTTTATCTCAAGAGGTTTAAACAAAAAACTTATAAAGGCCCGCTTGTTTTTAGCTTTTGTTTTAACCCTCTTTTTTATGCTTCCCTCTTGTATTTCATCAAAAAAGCATATGGATAGAGGCCAGTACGATATGGCTATTCAAAAATCCGTAAAAAAATTAAAGAAAAACCCACGGAATGAAAAACAAATACTGATTATGGAAAAATCTTTTAATATGGCAAATGAAAGAGATAAGGAAAGAATTGGGTTTTTGAAACTAGAAGGTAATCCAGACAGGTGGAATGATGTATATGTAACTTATTTGTCACTAAAAGGACGCCAGGCAAGAGTAAGGCCTGTTTTACCACTTAAAGTGCCCAGTACTGGCAGAGTAATTTCATTCGATCTAATAAATTATGATGAAGAAATAATAACTGCAAAAAGGAAGGCTGCTGAATTTTACTATGCAAGAGGAAGTCTTTTACTAGAGGGTGGAGGCAAACAAAATGCAAGATCTGCTTATAATGATTTTAAAAATGTACAGCAGTTTTTTGCTGATTATAAGGATGTTCACCAATTAATAAATAATGCTTTGGATGAGGGTACAAGTCATGCTATTTTCCAAATGAAGAATGTCAGTGGAATTCCATTGCCTTCTGCCTTTGAGGAAGATCTTATTAAAATAAGCTTGCATGATTTAAATGGTCAGTGGCTTAGATACCATACCATACCTGAACAAAACGCTTTTTACGATTATACAATAAAGATTAATATAAGAACAATTGAAATTAGTCCTGAAGGGTTAAAAGAAGTTCATTTTTCTGAATCAAAAGAAGTTCAGGATGGGTTTCAATATCTTCTGGATAAAAACGGGAATGTGATGAAAGATAGTTTGGGAAATGATATGAAAGCACCGAAATTTAAAACAATTACCTGCAACTTAATTGAAACTCAACAGAAAAAAACGGCAAGAATTTCAGGAACTATTGATTTTATTGACAATAATACAAAACAGTTACTAAAAAGCGATCCTATTGCATCAGATTTCTTCTTTGATCACTCCTCTCTTGTTGCAGTAGGGGATATAAATGCACTGAAACCTGAAACAAAAAAAATGCTTGGCGCAAAACCAATGCCTTTTCCCCCAACTCCAGAAATGATAATGCAGTGTGGCAATATTATGAAAGGAATGACAAAAAATATTTTACTTAATAACCGTAGATTATTAAATTAATTCATTCATTTTTTTAGCTTTGCCCCATGTTCTTTAAGGAATGTTAGTCGAGCGAATTTATTCCTACATTTGTTTTATTCTTAGATTTATCCTTTTTTAATATAATTAACTATGAAATTAAAATCTTCTACTATTCAAGCCCTTGGAATTTTTTCTTTTGCTATAAGTTGTGTAATTATTTCTAGTTGTAATGAAGAATCTCAGCAAAAACCTGTTGAGCTTGAAGAAATAACTCAAGATATAGAAGTGGATGACTCTAAAAATCTTTTTTATTCAATTCCATCTCCAATGGAATTGGGCCAATTATTAAAACGAGCAGGAGCAACTTATAATAATCAATTGCTTAATCCTGCCGAGAGAGCATCCCAATATGTTGGCACATCAAACAAGGCATTAAATATGGGAGTTTATGTAGCCGATTTAAGTTATGCTACAGTTTCTAATCAAATGCAAGAGTCTATAATTTATTTAAATAGCACAAAATTACTTTCAGAAGATCTTGGCTTAAAGTCTTTCTCTACAGAAATGATACTGGAAATAGAGAAAAACATGGAAAACAAAGATGAATTAATGAAACTGGTTTCAGAAGCCTATCAGTCCTCAAATGAATCACTAACTGAAAACGACAGGGAGATTGTATCCCTTTTATCTATTGCAGGGGGATGGATAGAAGGAATTTATCTGGGTACTCAGATTGCCAAAACTACAAAAGAGAATTCAGGGATTATAAAAATGGTTGCTGAACAAAGGTTTACTCTTGACAATCTAATTTTACAAATGGATTCCTACAAATCCAATTCGGCAGTTTTGACTTTAGCAAATGAATTAAAAGAAGTTCAGCTTATTTATGACGAGGAGCCTATTTCAGAAGCAAACACCATAGTTAAATCTGAGTCTGGTTCAAATCTTATTACTATAGGTGGAACTTCTGGTTTTTCACTTTCAAAAGATCAATTTTTAAGAATAACAGAAAAGATAGAAAAAACACGAACAAGTATTGTAGAAATTTAATACCAAATTTTAAATAAATTGAAAAATGAAAATAAACAGCACTATTAGAAAAAGTATTATTGCACTTCTATTGGCATTGCCTTTGTCAGTGATGGCTCAATGTAATGCATTCATGAAACTTAAATGTAATCCTGTTCTTAAACCTTATATGAGTAGCGGCCAAGTTTTTAATTCCACTTTACTTTCTGATGATAAAGCTAAGCTTCTTCTTACCTTTTATGAAGGAATGAATTACAGAATAGTAGTTTGTGGTCAAAAAGAGTTGGGAAACATACAAATGAGACTTAAAGATGGCAAAAACAAAGTCGTTTTTACAGGAACAGTTGAAGAATCCAATTTTTGGGATCTTAAAGTTGATGCAACCCAAGTTATGACTATTGAAGTAATAACACCTGCTGTAGAAGGCACTGAAAAACAAATTAACAGTGGTTGCGTATCTCTTATGGTTGGTTTTAAGCCTTATTAAGATTAAATTGGTTTTTTTTAAATTGAGGTTCTTATCATTTCTGGGATTCTATGTTATGCCTTCGGCTCCTTAATGCCAGGAAGAAATTACAACAGTACGGATTATAGATACGGGTTTCAAGGACAGGAGAAGGATGATGAAATTAAAGGTTCTGGAAATAGCTATGACTTTGGAGCAAGAATGTATGATCCGAGAATTGGAAGAATGAAGTCTCAGGACAGATATAACTGGGTTTATCCTTTTTATAGTCCATACAATGGCATGGGAAACAACCCCATTAATAATATAGATCATGAAGGGAATCTTATAATTTTTATAAATGGCTATTGGGGAGGTAAAAGTAATTCAGTTAAATGCCATTTAGAGTTATCCCGTTATTGGAATACGAATTTATTAGCGAATGCGGCAGCCACTTTACATGATAACAGTGCAGCATATTTTAACGCTAGTGAGCCTGTTGGATCAACAGCAAGGGCAAGGTTTAATAAAGGTCAGAGTTTAGGAGCAGTCCATGCAATGTATTTTAAAAAATTACTTGATGAACAAAGACAAACAGACCCTGCTGCAGTTTTAAATTTTGTTTCCCATAGTATGGGAGGAGCTTATTCTGCTGGATTAACTAATGCATTGTCAAATGCAGTCTATCCTACAGGTCATCCTAATGAAGGAGAAAATATATTTAATCCAGAAGATTTTGGCAGCTCCTTTTTCTTGGCTCCTTTTCAATCAACTGATTTCTCTGCTCCTTCAGCTACTAAAAACTATCAATTTTCACATACTAATGATGCAATTGCAAGTTTTGGAAAAATTAAAGGAATAGGAAGTAATGGTGGTTTTTACGAAGCAAAACAACATAAATTAAATTACATGTCAGATGTATTTACTCCCCATACCAATGCAACTTTTAGTAATGTGTTTTCAAAAAAGGGAAATCAATTGCCATCTAATAAAGGAGGTTCCGGAGGAGACGGACATAATCATGATAAAAGCCCTGCTCCGGTACCTGAAACGGCTCCAAGAGATAATACGCGAACCCCACAGCCTCGTCTTGAATAGTTAATATAAAAGAGCTTATGAGTTTTAAATTATTGCTTTGGTCTTTGTTTCTATTGCTGTCTTTAACCAGAGGAACATCGTGCAAAACTCAAACTGATAAAATCAACAAAACTATAGCTCATTTGGATATAGATAGCATTTACCGCAGTCCAGAGGAAAAAATAAAATACCACGAGATGAAAATGGAATTTGAAAAAATATGGTTAGATACTGGTAATTGCTATACATCAGACTTCCGTGTAGATCCTAAGTATCCTGATGAATTTAATTTTAAACAAATTTTAAATTATAGAATTGATAATATTTTACACTCCCCAAATTATGATACAGTAGCTGTAATAGTTTCTTTTTACGCTGCTTGGATTGAAAAAGATGGTTCAAAAGATGGAGAAATAACAAAAGCCAAATTAATGAAAGCGGTAATAGATGAAAATTGCATTTGGAATTTTGATTGTAAAATGAATAATTTTAGTTTTTATGATAATGGAGATAAAATAGAGAAAACACTCAAAAATTTTAAAAGAATGATTATTAGTTCAGGGTATTTAGATGAAAATGGAAAAACAAATTCAAATTATTTACTAGAATTGTTTTCTAAAGAGTTAGATTTTGATTAAGGGATTGGTTGTGGAATTAGAACATACTCTAAAAGTTCTTGTAATTTTTCTTTTATTAAATTTGTAGAATAATGAGGAAATAAAAAATACAAACTTGATCCGAATATTTTTAAATTAATAATAAATTTACTTCAAGTTAATGGTGAGAAATATCTATCCGTTTGGAAGTCCTATACCTAGCCGTTCATTTAACTCAAGCTCATGTCGTTACGGCTTCCAAGGTCAGGAACGTGATGATGAAGTAAAAGGAAGTGGGAACTCGCTGAATTATAAGTATAGAATGTACGATCCTAGAATCGGAAGGTTCTTTGCAGTAGATCCATTAAGTCCTAAATATCCTTTTTATTCACCTTATGCATTTAGTGGGAATAGGGTTATTGATGCTCGTGAGCTTGAAGGACTCGAACCTGAATCTGTGGTTACAAAAACCTCTGACGGGAAATATCATTTTACAAAACCTGCTATTCATTTGTTGTCTTTAGTTTCAGGAGTTCCTACTGATAGAATTACTCAGGTTCAAGTATTGCCAAAATCCTATGGTAGAATCCCATACTATTCTCCAAATGCTGATGGTACAGGAGGTGGTGCCGTAACTGTTAGTGATAGAATAGTTTATACCCCTAATTTCTTTGAAGGAAAGTATAGTACTTCCTTGGGTATTCTTCCATGGTTAGGCTTATCGTCTCATGAAGTTGGTCATTTGCCTCAAGCTGATGAGTATGGCGATAACGCTGCGGGGAAACTCGCTTATATGGGAAGCTTTTTAGTGGATTACGCTGTAGGATTTTTAAAAACAGGAAGTATTAAAGGGGCACACGATTCAGTTGAAAGAGAAGACGAAGCAGATAAAGGCAGAGATAATTTTTATGGTTTTAATAATTATGTTAATGATAACTATGGTAAAGATCAGCTATGGAAACTCTTCAAAAACAAAGACCTTTCCGATGAAGATAAAATAGGCAAAATAGATTCTTGGTATCAAAGCTATCAAGAAAGCTTACCTAAAACTGATGCACCCGTAACAGAATAAAATTATGAAGTTAAAAGTTATCATTTTTACTTCGATAGTACTTCTTTTAACAGGTTGTTATAGTAATGATATTTGTTTTGAATCAGGATCTGTTCAAACCATTGAAGGAGTTGTCATAACTAGGCTAATTTTAGAAAAATCGGATGGAGCTTCTTATACATGGAAAAATATAGATATCGATTTGGCTCAGAGTACACTAAACCTATTAGACACAAATTTAGAGGGTTACGAAATTACTAAGTTGGGAAAAGCACTAACTGAACAAGGTGATTTTTTTATTAATAGCTCATACAGTATCATTAATTATACAAGAGGTGATGCAGATAGAGGTAAAATAACCTTTAAGACAGATTTCCAAGGGCTGCCAATCGAAGTTGAGCATTCCTGTCATAAATAAAATTCAAAGCCCAGTAGGCGCGAAGCTGAAGCCAGGGGAAGTGTGTGAGGGCTTCGTGACATAGTACCAGGCCAGGCTGAGAAGAATGTTCCGAATTGCAAAGGGTCATTTATCCCCAGTAGGCGCGAAGCTGAAGCTAGGGAAGTGTGTAAGGGCTTCGTGACATAGTACCAAGCCAAGCTTTTAGGAAAGGGTTTAGCATTCGATATGTCCGATTAAATTGGGTGTTTTTTTGTAGTGTAATTAAAGAGTTGATAAAGCCAAAAAGTGTTCTACGTAAAAAATGGAATTTAATATATTGTAAATCAAAAATTTAAGAAATATTATTTCCCTTTATTTTGGTGTCGTAATGTCAGTGGTTCAGCCTTGTTAATATACTTGCTGAAAACCTGGTTTTACTCCACTAATAAATTCCTAGAAACGGATGAAATTTAATTTTACCTGCTAACCTCCTGCAAAGTTTTAACAATACTTGCAATATATTTATGAGAGTTTAGAGAGATGTATTAATTAAAAAAATCTTTTTTTTCTGGTATAAAGATTTAATAAGCCCTATTATTGAAAAACATTTAGCTTTAAAAACATTCAATATGAATTACTCAGAATGGTCAAGCAGAAAAGAAAGACTTGGTGCTTTATTCTTAGACCCTCAAAATCCAAGATTACCTAAAAAAGACAAGCCATATACCCAAAATGAAATTATCAATGAACTTGTTAACCATAGTGATGTAAAGGCTATTGCCTCATCCATTGCGGCAAATGGTTATTATCCCTTAGAGCAATTAATTATTTTAAAAGATCCAGCGGATGAAAAGAAATATGTTTTAGAAGGAAACCCCAGTAGGTGCGAAGCTGAAGCCAAGGGAAGTGTGTAAGGGCTTCGTGACATAGTGCCAGGGCAAGCCCCCGCTAACCGTAGGTTTACACAGAAGCTGGGCGTAGGTGTGCCGTGAATCATTAATCTAAATGACAGGATTAATGAATGTTGTGTAAAAGATGATAGTAGGCCTATCATAAGCGATGTGCAAGCATAGCTTATAAACTACCTCTCGGTGCTAGT
>JALYPI010000255.1 GCA_030856445.1 Bacteroidota bacterium | reverse complement strand
TTACTTTTTTCAAATTCCTACATATTTTGCTTTTATGAATTCTGTTATTAGTTTTACCATTTAAGACAACTAATGAAAATTTCAGCACTGTTATTTTTAGCTTTATTATTTCTTTTTAAGATTTCTTTTGGAAGTTCAAACGAATCAACCTTAAAGGATTCTCTTTTAACGAAATTACTAACTGTGCCTGAAGATACAACCAAGGTTGGCCTTTTCCATGACTTAATGATGGACTCTCGTTCGTCTGGTAAACTTCAGGATGCTCTTGAATATGCACATAAAGCCCTTGAATTAAGTGAAAGGCTTAATCATAAACCATTAAAGGCTACATCAAATGGTTATATAGGAACAGTTAATCTTTTTTTGTCAAGTTATGATTCTGCTATATTTTATTATAAACAAGGTGCAAAATATTATTTAGAACTTCAGGATAAAAAAGGACTTGGTGCCAGTTATAACAACATAGGGAATTCCTACTTGTATAAAAGCGAATATCCATTAGCCCTGAAGTATCTTTTTAAAAGTGTAGAACTTAATCAGGAAATTGATGAAAAAAAGGCAATCTCCTCTGCTTATAATAATATAGCTATCATTTTTGAGTATCAGGGAGATTATTCAAGCGCTCTGGAATATAATTTCAAAAGTATTAAGATTAAAGAAAAGCTGGAAGATCATAAAGGAATAGCTGCTTCCTATATTAACATAGGGAATCTGTATTATATGCAAAAGGAATCAGATAAAGCACTTAATTATTATTTAAAAACCATTCCTATAAGGGAGCAATTAAAAGATAAAAAAGGACTATCAAGTACCTACAATAATATTGCTACAATTTTAAAAGACAATAGAGATTATTTAAAAGCTCTTGATAAATTTAACGAAAGTGCTGAATTAAAAATGCAAGTGCAGGACAAGCGGGGATTGGCCGGGTCATGGAACAATATTGCCGATATATTTGTACTTATGGCAGGTTCATCAGGTGATAGTATTAGTTTATATAAACAAGAGTTGAAAGTAATTTCTAATAAATCATTTTCAGTTTTTCTTCTAGATTCTGCCATGTTTCTTAATTTAAAAGCTTTAGAGGTACAAAAAGATGTAAATGATTTACATTTTATGATAAATTCTTTAAATGGAATTGCCAACATTCTATCAGCCAAAGCTACACATGAGAAAAACCAAATTAAAAGAGAAAATTTATTAAAAGAAGCAACAAGTTATTTTTTAGAAGCAGTAAGTATTGCTGATGAAATTTCATCAAAGGATAAGTATAGAACATCTGCCAATAATCTTTATGAATGTTATAAAAAGCTTAAAAATCATGAACAAGCTTTGCACTGGTTTGAAATTTCTGAATCTCTCAAGGATAGTTTATTCAGCAGTGATAAACAAAAGGACATTGGAAAACTAGAAGCAGAATATGGATTTCAAAAGCAACTGATTGAAAAACAAAAAGAGCAGGAAAAAAAAGATGCATTGAGTGAGGTAACGCTGAAAAGAGAAAAGTTTTTTTCTTATTCTGCAAGTGGTGGTGGAATTCTACTTCTATTAATATTAGGATTGGTTTTGAAGAACTTTAGACAAAAGAAAAAAGCGCATCTTATTTTAGAAGAAAAGAATAAAATTATACAGGATAAAAATAAAGATATAACCGATAGCATTAATTATGCGAAACAAATTCAATCAGCAATTTTACCAGAACAAAATCAATTAAAGGCTTTATTCAATGATTATTTCCTGTTTTATGAGCCACGTGACATAGTAAGTGGAGATTTTTACTGGTGTGCAAAGAAGGATGAAAAAATTTTTGTTGCCGTTGCCGATTGCACAGGACATGGAGTTCCTGGGGCATTCATGAGTATGATAGGTTCATCTGCATTAAACCATTTGGTTTTGGAAAAGCATATACAGCAACCTGATTTAATATTAAAGAATATGCATATTGAGGTGAGAAAAGCACTTCGACAATCAATTAACAGCAACAGAGATGGGATGGATGTAGCGATAATCACATTTGATACAATTAAGAATCAATTGGAGTTTTCCGGAGCTATGACAGGAATACACATTTGCTACAGTGGGGAACTGAATTCAATAAAAGGAGATAGACATCCAATTGGAGGCGATCAAACTGAAGAGGAAAGAAATTTTTCTTTGCATACCATTGAATTAAAAAAGAGCATGACAATATTCCTTACAACTGATGGATATACTGACCAGTTTGGAGG